>JALRJN010000091.1 GCA_023261185.1 Porticoccus sp. | reverse complement strand
AAACCATTGCCTTGATTCGACACGCCAAGTCGTGCTGGAAAGACAGCACGTTGCCCGACCTTGACCGGCCCCTTAATCGGCGCGGTCGTGTCAGTGCCCCAGAAATGGGTAGACGTTTGCAGATGCAACCAGTCTCTCTGAAACGGTTCTATACCAGCCCGGCAGTTCGGTCGGTGGAAACGGCGGGGTGGTTGATGCCGTGTCTGGGGCTGGGTGCGATGAGTTTGGAGGTGGTACCTGAACTTTATACCTTTAATTATGAGGATATTCTTAGCTGGATGCGTGGCCTCGATGCAGATGTCGATAAATTTGCGGTGATCTGCCACAACCCGGCTATGACAGACCTGGTCAATTTTCTCACCCTCATGAAAATACAGAAAATACCCACTTGTGGTGTCGTCCTGTTAAACATCGACCTCAATCACTGGGGAGACCTGGGGGCAGGTATGGCTGAGTTGGCCTACTTCGACTTTCCAAAGAGTGTCACGGGAAAGACAATATCCCTAGGCGTGGCATAAGAGTCTACGCCCAGTTGATTCTTCAGGCTTTTCGATTTTTGACGGGATGTTTGCGGTTTGGAAAGCAGGTTTTACAGATATCGCAGGTCAGACCATTGCAGCTGCGGGCCGGGCAGAATTCACGACCGTAGTAGATGATCTGAAGGTGTAGTGCATTCCAACTCTCTTTTGGAAACAACCTCTTCAAATCTTTTTCTGTTTGCGCCACGCTCTTTCCATTGCTCAGTCCCCAGCGCTGTGCAAGGCGATGAATGTGGGTATCTACCGGAAATGAGGGATGACCAAAGGCCTGTGACATGACCACGCTGGCTGTTTTATGTCCGACGCCAGGAAGGGTTTCCAGTGCCGCCATATCCTCGGGCACCTCGCCGCCGTAGTCTGCGGTCAGGATTTGCGACAATTTCACGATGGCTTTTGATTTCTGGGGAGCCAGCCCGCAGGGGCGGATAATGTCGTAGACCTGCTCGAGGGGCACCTGGCTCATGTCTCGGGCATTGTCAGCCAGGGTAAATAGTTCCGGTGTGACCTGATTGACCCGTTCATCGGTGCATTGTGCTGACAACAGTACGGCGACCAAGAGCGTATAGGCATCCTGGTGAGCCAGTGGGATGGGTGGGTTAGGGTATAGCTCTGATAATCGCTGGCGAATAAATTCGGCGCGTTCTTTCTTTAACATCGGGTCAGGCCGGATTTTTTCTGGCGTTGATGACAAAACGACGTATGCGCAGTGCCGCTTCACGGCATTCGTCCAGGGGTGCTACCAACGCCATTCTGACCCGATTTTCCCCCGGATTGACTCCCTCGGCGTGGCGGGCCAAGTAGCGACCGGGGAGTACGGTAATGTGTTCATTGGCAAACAGTTCCCGGGCAAAATTCTCATCGCTACCCACTTTTGCAGCACTGGTGTCTGCCCAGAAGTAGAAGCCGGCATCGGGAAGGCTCAGGGGTAATGTGTCGTCGAGTATTTCTTTGAACACATCAAACTTCTGTCGGTATTGTTCACGGTTTTCGATCACATGTTGCTCGTCATTCCAGGCTGCAATGCTCGCCAGCTGGGTGGGCACGGGCATGGCGCAGCCATGGTAGGTTCGATAACGCAGGAATGACTGCAACACCTTTGCGTCGCCGGCCACAAAACCGGAGCGTAAGCCCGGCAGGTTGGAGCGTTTCGACAGGCTGTGGAATACCACGCAGCGGCTGTAGTCGAGGCGATCCATCTGGGCACAGGCTTGGAGCAGGCCAGGTGGCGGGTTGTTTTCGTCCGGGTAGATTTCCGAATAGCATTCGTCGCTGGCGATGATGAAATCGTGGCGATCAGCCAGCTGAATCAGTTGCTGCAGAAGAGGGATGTCCATCACCGCGCCGGTGGGATTACCCGGGCTGCACAGGTAAAGAAGCTGACAGTGTCGCCAGGTTTCTTCATCCACTGCATCAAAATTCGGCAGATAATTGTTATCAGCGGTGCAGTTAAGAAATTTCAGTTCCGCCCCTGCCAGAAACCCTGCGCCCTCGTAGATCTGGTAGAAAGGGTTGGGGCTGAGAATCAGGGGGGTACCAGCACGGTCGACCACAGCCTGAGCGAAGGCGAACAGCGCCTCCCGTGTGCCATTCACCGGCAGTACCTGCGTCTCGGCATCAACGGCGTCCAGCTGAAAGCGGCGACACAACCAGGTGCTAATGGCTTCCCTCAATTCAGGAATACCTTTGGTTAGCGGGTAGGCAGAGAGCTTTTCCAGAGAATCGGCCAATACCTGTTTCACAAATGCAGGCGCCGGGTGCTTGGGCTCACCGATGGATAGCGCGATATGCTGAAGGTTGTCAGGTGGGGTCAGACCGGCTTTCAGCGCGTTGAGCTTTTCAAAAGGGTACGGGTGGAGCTTGTCTAGGTCTTTGTTCATGATCGCCGTTATTGATTCAGAAACAGAAGGTTTTGTGTTGTTTCCGGAGTTACCGCCATAGCCGCATGCGGGGCAGTGTTTCACCTTCCACGTCTTCCTCATTGCGAGCATCCAGCTCCTTGCATATCGTGTCCCGCAGCTCTTCGCAGAATTCGGCATTGCTGAGAGGGCTATAGTCCATGTTCACCAGATAAAACACGTCTTCAACCCGCTCGCCCAGCGTGGCAATTTTGGCGCTCAGTAAGCGCAGCTCGAAGCGTACAAAGATCCGGCCCAGATGGGCCAGCAGGCCGGGACGGTCCGGCGTAATAACTTCCAGAATGGTTGCGCTCTTTTCAATATCGTTGCTGATGCTGGCAACGGTACGCATGGCGAGCTGTTTGAGGTGGCGAGGTGTGCGCCGATTCAGATTGAACGCTGAAGGATCAGGGTTTTTCAGCGCCTGGGACAGAGTGCGCTGGGTTTTTTCGAGCATCTCAGTGTTGTCGCCGAAGGGCTGGTTGTTTTCATCCAGCACGTAGAAGGTATCAAAGGTGTGCCCCTCGGTGTCCCGGTGCAGCCGCGCATCCATAATATTCAGTTGCAGGTGGTCGAGTGCTGCCGCCGTTGTTGGGAAAACATTGTCCATGCCTTTGGTGTGGATGAAAATTTGCGTTGCAATGGGTATTTCCACCCCGGCATTTTGGATGAGAATCACCGGGTCATTGCTGTCACCCCGGGCGGCAATCGCAGCGGTATAAGTGGCGATATCATCCGCTTTTTCTCGCAGGAAAAATTCATCGTCCACGTTGCCCCAGATTTCTATGGCCTGTGGCTGGGTGATGCCGAGTTCGGCCAGTGTGTCCAAGGCAGCCTGTTTGGTGCTCTCCACCCAGGCATCCCGGTCAAAGGGGTTTTCCAGGCCTCGTTGCAGGGCGCGTTTGGTCTCTGAATAGAGTTGACGCATCAGCGAGGCTTTCCAGGTATTCCAGAGCGTTGGGTTGGTGGCGGTAATATCTGCTACGGTCAGCACAAACAGATAGTCCAGATGCAACTGGTTACCCATAAGTCGGGCGAATTTGTAGATAATATCCGGGTCCGATATGTCGGCGCGCTGAGATGTGTTGGACATGATCAGGTGGTGAGCCACCAGCCAGGAAATCAGGCGGGTTTCTTCAGCGCTGTAACCGTGGCGGCGACAGAATTCCTCGGCATCATGGGCACCCAGTGCCGAGTGATCACCACCGCGCCCTTTGGCGATGTCGTGATATAGGCCTGCCACAAACACCAACTCCGGTTTGGGCAGGTTCTTGTAGATATGTGAACAGAGGGGGTAGCGTTCCGCCATCTCCGGCCGTTCCAGCACACGCATGTTTTTGATGAGCTGCAGGGTGTGAGCGTCTACCGGGTATCGGTGAAACATGTCGTGTTGGGTTTGGCCAATAATGCGACCAAATTCTGGCAGGTAGCGGCCCAGTATGCCGTAGCGGGTCATGCGTTGCAGCTGGGTGCTCATTCTATGGGGGCAGCGCAGCAGGCGCAGGAATAGCTTCTTGTTTTGCGGCTCATGACGGAAGCTGTCGTCAATTAATTTACGATGCTGACGAATCTGCCGGATGGTGGCCGCACGAATGCCCACAATGTTCTCGTTTTCCCCCAGCAGGCAGAATATCTCCAGCAAAGCGGAGGGGTATTTGGCAAATACGTAATCACCGACCGTCTCGATATGCTTGTCGCGCACTTGAAAGCGCTCATTCAGGGCATAGATGTTTTTCGCCTTGTCCTTTCTGAGAATCACTTCATCGAGGTACTGCAGCATGACATCGTTCATCTCGCGCATGGACAAAACGACCTGGTAGTAGTGCTGCATGAATTTTTCTACACCGAGGCGCTCTTCACTGTCGTGATAACCGAACATGGCGGCCAGTTTGCGCTGATAATCAAACATCAGGCGTTCTTCCGGCCGATCTGCCAGCAGGTGTAGTCCGTAGCGAACTTTCCACAGGAATGCTTCGCCACGCTTCAGTTGCAGGAACTCTTCTGCGTTGAGAAATTCCTTGCCAATCAGCTGGTCAATGGATTCAACATTGAAGTGACGTTTGGCCACCCAGTTGATCATCTGGATATCACGCAACCCGCCAGGGGCCTCTTTAACATTTGGCTCCAGGTTGTATTCGGTATTGCCG
>JALRJN010000071.1 GCA_023261185.1 Porticoccus sp. | reverse complement strand
GACGCGACTAGCAGAGGGGGAAGAATTGGGTACCCTATTGCTCGCGGAGCAGGAACCCATCGCCGCGCGCAAGCAGTGGCTGGCTGGCAGATTGCAAGTGCGTGGATCGGTTACCCTGGATCATGGCGCAACGCAGGTGCTGCAACAACGGGGCAAGAGTCTATTACCTGTTGGCGTGAAATTTGTTGTTGGTGATTTTAATCGCGGTGATCTGGTGCGTTGTGTTGATGAAGATGGCAATGAAATTGCCCGGGGCCTTATCAATTACAGCGCGGTAGAGAGCAGGAAGATCATTGGCAAAAACAGTGAGCTGATTAGCAGCATCCTGGGTTATTGTGATCACAAGGAGCTGATCCACAGGGATAACTTGGTGTTGGTATAGTCCGTCGGGTTGTTAGCGAGGTGGATCAACTCTCTCATTGCATGAACCGTTGACCCTGAACCAGCCAGCAATGCTGTGGCGATGACGTTTCGCTGTCAGCACTTCATGGGGAAATTCCTCACTGAGGAACACAACCAGTGTCCCGTAAGCTGGTGTTACCTTCACCACTTCCTCATCCGAGTCAATGTCGTAGATGACCAGTTCGCCACCATCTTCCGGCAGCCAGCCGGGGTTGAGGTATGTGACGACGGAAAGGCGGCGATTAGCCTCTCCCCGAAAGGCATCCAGATGTTTGCGATAGAAGTCGCCTGGTTGATAACGGGCAAAATGGCTTTCAAAAGAAAATAGTCCCAGAAAAAGGTGCTCGTTGAGATATTGCTGTAAACCAGCAGTCCACTTTAACCAGTTATTTTCTGCGGGGCTTTGCCCTTCGATCCAGCAGATTTCGTCTCGGCGTACAAATTGATTCAGGGTCAGGTCATTCTGCCGCCCAATACCCGCTTCATTGTAGGCATGGCTATCCAGGTCCATGACTTGTTCAAACAGACTTGAGGCCAGCGTGTCGGGCAGAGCATTGGGGATGACGGTATAACCCTGGTGGCTGAGGTCGTCTGCAATACGGGCAAAAAGCAAGTCATCGGGCGATGACGGGGGTGGTGTGATTGCCAGCATGAACGGGTAGCCTCTTGAGCGGTGGCGAATTATTGGAGAGTTGTCCTGTTGTTGTAAACCTTTTTTGGTGGTGGGCGCGATGTGGATACGGAGGAGAGCTTGATATTAGAGCTGCGCAAAAAATTTTTACTTGTGCTTTATAGGCAATCATCATGTATAAGCTTAAAAAGGGTGCACGAGTTAATTCTCCATTTTTCAACAGCTCACCCCGTTCACCCAATTATCCCATCAATCCCGGTCATATCATGAAAAGTGTGGTTCACGAATTAGCGCGTATCGTCCAGACAGTGGCGATGGCTGATTTGCCCATTGATCAGGTCAATCTCATTGTGGAGTCTATCAGTGAGACCATGGCTGTGGATGTGTGCAGCCTCTATCTGGCCAATGACAAGCAGGAAATGATGTTGCTGGCGTCCCATGGGCTGGCGGCTAAAGCGGTTCGCCGAGTCAAATTGCCACCGGGAAAAGGTCTGGTGGGTTTGGTGGCCTCCAGTCGCCATCCCCTTAACCTCGCCGATGGCGAACTCCATCCCAATTATTTTTACATTGCGGAAACCCAGGAAGAGCGCTTCCACAGTTTTTGCGGTGTGCCCATTGTTCATACCGGTAAAGTTGTCGGTGTTCTGGTCGTTCAGGGACGTGAAATACGCCATTTGTCTGATGAAGAGCAGGGCTTTCTGGTCACATTGGCAGCTCATCTGGCATTGCTGCTGGGCAACAGCCCGTTGGCACATGGAGATATGGTCGGCTACAACGAGCGCGTCAGCGGCGTTAAGGGTGCTCCGGGTATTGGTATTGGTCATATCAAGCTCAGTGATCATGGTGAGCTTTATTCAGTGGTCGACACGCCCTGTGAGGATATTCCGGGAACGTTGGAGGATTGGCAGCAACTATTAGTGGTGGTTCGCGGGCAGATTGACCATGAGCGGGAGTCTCTGGGCTCAGAGATTACCGGCAGCGTTGCGGGTATTTTCAGCGCCTACAAAATGCTTCTGGAAGACCCTGCATTTGTTACCTATGTTCAAGCTGGCATTGAAAAGGGGAATTGGTTGCCGGGCGCGCTGCGTCATGCGATTCAGCACTTTGCCGAATTATTTTTGGCCATGGACGATCCTTATCTGAAGGCACGTCACGAAGATGTTCATCACCTTGGCAACAAATTGTTCAATGCCTGGCGTGGCATCAAACCTGTAGATGTCCCCCCGGATATGGATATTGTGCTGGTGGGCCCACAGGTCAGTGTTTCTGATATTGCAGCTGTGCCTTCAGAGCGTCTGGTGGGCCTAGTCTGTTTTGAGGGCTCAGGGCTTTCACATACTGCTGTGCTGGCCAATGCCTTGGGTATCCCCGCTGTGATGGGGACGGGTCGTATCCGCCGCCTGGTGGATCAGGCCAGTATTATCGTCGATGGTAATAATGGCCAGGTAACCCTCAATCCCGGGGATATGGTAATC
>JALRJN010000028.1 GCA_023261185.1 Porticoccus sp. | reverse complement strand
CTCCACTGGATTGTGCCCCTGGCGGTCATCTCAATGGCTGTGCTGGCCTTGATGTTTGTCATCAATCAGCGGCTGCAAAGAATCGTGTACCAAAAGACCCGTGATGCCAATGAGGCCAGGGAAAAAGCAGAGCGTTACCTGGCAATACTCGATCGCCATACCTGCGTGATGCGGGTAGATAGTGAGTTGAAGGTGCAATACATTTCCATCGCTTTTTGCGAATTGACGGGTTATGAAAGCCATCAGTTATTGGGGAAACCCCACACGTTCCTGATGGATGAATCGAATAATGGTTTAAAGATTCGCCAGTTGTTGGAAGCCACTTCTGCCGGAAAAAACTGGCAGGGCGAGATTCATGTGAAGCAAAAAAATGGCGGTCAGTTGGTGATGGATGTCTTTGTGGAACCTGTGCAGGATGGCAAGGGCAAGGTTCTAGGTTATAACGCGGTGTATCTGGACATGACCCAGAAGAAAAATGCTGAGTTGTTGTCTATCACCGATACGCTCACCAACCTCTACAACCGCAATAAAATTGATGCTCTGTTGGTGAAAGAAAGCAAGCTGGTGAATAGAGGCAGCCCCGTTTTTTCCATTATTCTGTTGGATATCGACCACTTTAAGCTGATTAATGATCAGTACGGCCACTTGATGGGAGATCAAGTGCTTCGCGAAATTGCCCGCTGCCTTAAACACAATATCCGAGAAACGGACTATGTCGGTCGCTGGGGCGGAGAAGAGTTCATGGTGATTTGCGCCAACACCTCTCTCATGGGTGCAGAGGCGCTGGCGGAAATGCTGCGAGCCAAAATGGAGCAGGCTGAATTTCCTGAACACATCCATGCCACCAGCAGTTTTGGGGTGGCGGAATATTTCCCTGGAGAGTCGATCGATAGCCTGATCAAGCGAGCCGACGAAGGGCTTTACTGGGCCAAAAACAGCGGGCGAAACTGCGTTCGGACGCGACCCTGTCACGTGGGCAGTGCCTAGTCGCTGTGTCTAGAGGCGGCGACTCACCAAAACGGCTTCTACAATAACCGCCGCTGCTCGTATACCTGCTGCCAGTGTTCACCTTTCTTGATGGACACTTCTGTTTCGAAATAATGCTTCATCCGACGGCGGTCGTCTTTGTTGTCTTTCAGGGCGGCGCCGATCAGAAAGTGCACCAGGTTATCCAGGGCCATGGTGCCACTACCATAATAATAGGCATGCACACCCATGGCATGGGCTACTGACACGGCTTCCGCGGTGGACATGACGGTGGCGGCCAGGCGGTCGGTACTGCGGCCATCCAGAGTCTGGCCATTGCGCAATTCGTGGAACAGGGTGGTCAGCACTTCGATAGTGAGGGCGTCGGGTTTTACCTCCACACCGGAGAGGCGAATCAGTTTTTCCGATTCGCGCATCACCACATCAATTTCGTCTGCAAGGTCCCGAATCGGTGGGATGGTTTCAAAGTTCATGCGGCGCTTTAGTGCAGCGCTCATTGCATAGATGCCGCTGTCCAGGGAATTGGAGGTGGCGATAATATTGAAGCCTTCCCGGGCGAACAGCACCGAGTCTTTACCCAGTTCCGGCACCATGATCTGTCGTTCTGACATGATGGAGAGAATGGCATCCTGAATATGTTGCGGGCAGCGGGCAATTTCTTCAAAGCGCACCAGTTGGCCGTCAAGCATGCCCTGATAAATAGGACTGGGAATCAGTGCTTCGGCGCAGGGTCCTTGCGTGTTGAGCAGCGCTTCGTTCCAGCTGTACAGCAGCTGGCTGGTTTGGGAAATGGCGCCGCCCTGAATGGTAAGGGTCGACTGGCCGGATATGGCGGCAGACAGCAGTTCCGACAGCCAGGATTTGGCGGTGCCGGGTTCGCCGATCAGCATGGCGCCACGGTTGGTGGCCAGGCTGATAATAATGCGGGTGACCAGTTCACGCTGTGCGACAAATTTACGCTGGATATCCAGTTCATCATCGCCGAGTACAAACTTCTCGACCGCCAGTGGTGACAGATTCCAGCCGGGTGGTATTGGGCCAGAGTCCCACTCCCGAAGCCTTTCCAGTTCTTGGTGGTAAAGAGTTTCCGCCGTGGGGCGTTGTATGGCTTTGTCGCTCATGTTATCGGGTCTC
>JALRJN010000069.1 GCA_023261185.1 Porticoccus sp. | reverse complement strand
GCAGGTTTTGCCGAGATCATTTCTCAACAGGTCGACAATCATCAGGTTCTCGGCGCGATCCTTGGCGCTGTTCATCAACTCTATGGCATTCTGTTGGTCTTCCTCGACAGTCTTACCTCGTCGCGCTGTTCCCTTAATTGGTTTGCTTTCCACTTGCCCCATGGACAGTTTAAGAAAGCGTTCCGGTGACAGGCTCAAGATGGCCTGTTGCGGATCTCCCCATTGGTAATAGCAACTGTAGGGAGAGGGTAGAACCCGACGCAATTGCCGGTACAGCGTCCAGCTGTCGCCATCAAAGGGCGCCGAATAATGGCGTGCCAGGTTAACCTGATAGCAGTCGCCCTGGCGGATATACGCTTTAATCTTGCTGATGGCGTCAAAATATTCATCCCTGGTTGCGGATGGGGTGAAGAGGTATTCAGAGCGATAGCCGGGATCGCTGCTCTCTTCCGGGGCCTGTTTCAAGCGTTTTTTGATATCCGCCCGCAAGGTTTGCGAGCAATTTGACTGAAAGATCAACCAGCCTTTTTGTGATGAGTGATTTAACACCAACGCCCAGGTGTAATAGCCAAGATGCATATCTGGGAAACCATCGACTTTTGGCAGTGAGTCAGGCAATGCTTCTATGCGGCGACCCAGATCGTAGCCGAAGAACCCGGCGAGACCACCGACAAACGGATAGGCGCTGAGAGATGGTTCCATAGCCCCGGAGGTGTTGAGTAAATCCTGTGCCAGAAGAAAGGGGTCTTCGCCACTGATGTGTGTGGCACTGGCAGTCGTTATGCGCGTTTCGTTACCCCTGGTTTCCAGTACGCAATTGGGTTGGGCGGTGATGATATCGAAGCGACCGGATAGACTGCGCGGCTTACCACTGTCCAGCCAGATGGCATTGGGCAGATCACGTATTTCCGCAAACAGAGCTTCGGCATCAGGGCGGTAAGGAAAATCGAGGACATCTACTGAAGACATGGTCGTTAGTCTAAGGTAGGGGGCAGGCTTTTCACAGAATAAAACGATGTTTAAGTCTGACATAAGGTTCTAGGTTGTATGCTCTTAAAAGTTTAGATGACGCGACTTTTACCATTGCGACACTATCCTGATCATGGCAACCTTTCCGGCCTATGAGCTTCTATCCACTAGAGTCAAAAAATCGCCTTAAAGAAGGGTATCTTCGGCGTGTCAACGTGGCAGGCAGAGACCTGTTGCTGCTACACAGCGCAGGTATTACCCGTCTGATTGAAAATCGCTGTCCCCACGATGGCTCACCTTTATTTATGGGTCGCTTGCAACAGGGCTGCCTGCGCTGCCCAAAACACGGCATCTCGTTTGAGCTGGAGAATGGTCATCCTATTGGTGGTGACGTGGTTGCAGATGTTGGTCCATTGGTGAGCCTGACGTTGACCAGCGAAGGCGACCAGGTGGGCATTATTATTGATGAAACCTAAGGATCAGTTATGAGTTTTTCTACCCCCGATTTATGTGATGACAACCCTGAGCTGGTCAGAGTGCTGGAGCCGATGCTGGCCAATTTTGGCGGCAGAGACAGCTTTTGCGGTGAAATTGTCACGATCAAGTGTCATGAGGATAACTCTCTGGTGAAAGAAAACGCGGCTAAACCCGGGCATGGCAAGGTGATGGTTGTCGACGGTGGCGGATCCATGAGAAGAGCGTTGCTTGGCGATATGATTGCTGAGAATGCTGTTAAAAATGGTTGGGAAGGACTGGTTATTTTTGGTTGTGTGCGGGATGTGGATGCCCTGGCAGAGCTCGACCTTGGTGTTCAGGCATTGGGCAGTATCCCCTTGAAAACAGACAAGCGGGGTATTGGTGACCTGAATGTACCGGTAACTTTTGGTGGTGTGACCTTTGTTCCTGGTGAATATGTGTACGCCGATAATAACGGAGTGCTGGTTTCTGCCAGCGCTTTGCTATAGACCAGTCATTTATTCCCCACCTGATTGATATCAACGCAATTGTGAGTCATTGATCTAAAGTGATGCTATAGGTAAGAGAGAATAGCTATGGGTTTAAAGAATACAGCTGACCGTTATGGCTCGCTCTCCATCGCCATGCACTGGCTGATGTTGCTGCTGATTATTGCTGTGTATGCCGCAATTGAGTGCCGGGAATTTTTTCCGAAGGGGAGTGACCCTCGCAATGCATTTAAAGCCTGGCACTTTTCACTGGGGCTCAGTGTTTTCTGCCTGGTTTGGCTGCGACTGCTGTTGAAGTTGATTCAGGTCTCGCCGCGTATCGTTCCGACCCCTGAAAGCTGGCAGCTGAAGCTGGCAAAAGTGCTTCATCTGGCGCTTTATTTACTGATGTTTGTGATGCCTGTGCTGGGCTGGCTGGTGTTAAGCGGCGAGGGTAAGGATATTCTCTTCTTCGGTCTGTCGCTTCCTCCACTAATCGCTGAAAACAAGGAGGTGGCGGGTATCTTCAAGGAGATACATGAAATTTTTGGCATTACTGGTTATGTGTTGATTGCCATCCATGCAGTCGCAGCGTTGGTCCACCATTATGTGCTGAAAGATAATACGCTGTTGCGTATCTTGCCGGGTAAACACTGACCCAGTGGCTTAATGTCACAGGCTGTGACAGTTTAAAATAGAATAAATAACGATAAATAATTCAGTATTAAGGAGAGGTCGATGATTAAGTCCAAGAGTCTTTTCGTGCTACTTGTTGCTGCCGGACTGGTAGCCTGCGGCGATAAGGGAAAAGCAGAGGTGGACCCTTCAGTTGTAGCTGGGGAAAAGCTTTTTCAGGAGAACTGTTCCGAGTGTCACCCTAGGACTGGCCGTAGCGATTTTCTTAAACGTATCCCCGCCACGTTGTTGACGCGAAAGTCGCAAAACGAGTTGATGGAGTGGATCAAGGGAAGTGACCGGCATCGTGAAATGCCTTCGTTCGATCATCTCTCTGATGAGGAACTGACTTCTCTGGCAAATTATCTTGAAAGCCAGATACTTAAGTAATCCCAAACTCTTCAAGCTGTTCTGAAGCCGCCAAGCGAGTGGCCAGCTGCTGCTCTCGCCCTGAAAATAAATAAAAAACGACAACATAAAAAAAGGGAGCTGTGACCAGCTCCCTGAAGGGTACTCTATAGGGGATATAGAGTGAAACTTGAATGGTTTATTAGAACTGGTTCATGGTGTTGTCTTTACCACCAGCTTTCAGTGCGGCTTCACCCGCAAAGTATTCCTTGTGGTTGTCACCGATGTCGGAACCGGCCATGTTCTGGTGCTTAACACAGGCGATGGTCTGACGAATTTCCTGACGCTGAACACCTTTCACGTAAGCCAGCATGCCTTCTTCTGCGAAGTAACCTTTAGCCAGGTTGTCTGTAGACAGCGCAGTAGTGTGGTAGGTCGGCAGTGTGATCAGGTGGTGGAAGATACCGGCTTCGCGAGCGGCATCAGCCTGGAAGGTACGGATACGCTCATCAGCGGCCAGAGCCAGTTCAGTGGCATCGTACTCTTCGCTCATCAGGTTGGCGCGATCGTAAGCGGATACGTCTTTACCTTCTTCACTCCAGGCATCGAATACTTGCTGACGAAAGTTCAGAGTCCAGTTGAATGACGGGCTGTTGTTGTAAACCAGCTTCGCATCTGGAACAACTTCGCGGATACGGTTAACCATTTCAGCGATCTGGCCAACGTGGGGCTTCTCGGTTTCGATCCACAGCAAGTCAGCGCCATGCTGTAGTGAGGTGATGCAATCCAATACGACCCGGTCTTCACCCGACCCTTTGTGGAACTGAAACAGGCCTGATGCCAGACGAGCCGGCTTAAGCAATTTGCCATTCA
>JALRJN010000048.1 GCA_023261185.1 Porticoccus sp. | reverse complement strand
CTGAACGCCTCCTGGGTACCGAGCCATCCAATGGAACCGATTCGTCCATGAAAACTGTCACCATCCACACCCTGCGCGACCTCAAATCCCGGGGAGAAAAGTTTCCGGTCATCACCGCCTATGACGCCTCCTTTTCCCGCTTGATCGAACAAGTCGGTATCGAAGTGGTGTTGGTGGGGGATTCCCTGGGCAATGTTATTCAGGGTCAGGACAGCACCGTACCGGTGACCATGGACGACATGGCCTACCATGTCAGCGCCGTGCGCCGCGGCAACAGCAAGTCCCTGATCATCGCCGACCTGCCGTTTATGGCCTACGCCAGCGAAGAACAAGCGATGATGAATGCTGCCGAGCTGATGCAGGCCGGTGCGCACATGGTGAAACTGGAAGGTGGCGCCTGGCTCGAACACACCGTTTGCCTGCTTGCCGAACGCGGTATTCCGGTATGCGGACATCTGGGACTGACCCCACAATCTGTCAACAAACTGGGCGGCTACAAGGTTCAGGGCCGGGATGAACAGGCAGCGGAAATGATGCTGAAGGATGCCAAATTGCTGGAGCAGTCGGGTATCGACCTGCTGGTGCTGGAATGTGTACCAGCCGCCCTGGCGAAACAGATTTCAGAGGAATTGTCCGTGCCGGTAATCGGCATCGGCGCCGGTGCCGATACCGACGCCCAGGTTCTGGTAATTTACGACATGCTCGGCCTGTCTCCCAAAGTGCCGAAGTTCTCACGTAACTTCCTGGCGGAAACCGGCAGTCTCGAAGGAGCCCTCAATGCCTACGCCGCAGCGGTCCGCGACGGCTCATTCCCGGGACCTGAACACGGCTTCTAGGTCCACAGCAGCGGCCACAGGAGAACACTCCCCGTCGCCACCAGAAATACCAGTGCAGCGCACAGCATCATGCGTTTGGGGTTGGGGCCAATTCGCTGGATATAGACAATCGCCAGCGCCGAAGAGAATGCAAACGGCTTGGCAAGCGTCACCGCCTGCGGCCCCAGCCAACTTCCCAGCACCAATAGCCCCAGCGACAACGACCACAGTAGCGAAGCAGCACGATAGGTGCTGTCGGCGCCGTGGCGCACCGCGAAGGAGCGCTTGCCCGCCTGGCGGTCCGTTACAATTTGTGGCGGCTGGTGGGAAAACAGCAGTGCCGTGGCAAACGCCGAAAATGCCAAGGTACCCAGCAATGCAATTAGGCCCGGCGGTTGCCCACTGACAAACCATAACCCGCTGAATACCCCGCCGTAACAGACTGCCGTAGCCCACTCCCCGGCGGGGCTATAAGAAAGCGGTCGCTTCCCGACGTTATACAACACCCCCAACACCGCCAGGGGCAGGGCAAACCCGAGAATCCACAGCTGCTGAAACAGTAACAGCATCAGCAGCCCCAAAGCGCCGCCGACGGACAGGCTGATCACGCCATGATAGAAGGCTGTGCGCACACTGCCCCCGTGGGCACGCACCCAGGAATCGTACTTTTCGGTATCGGCACCCAACTGCCAATCTTTCGCATCGTTGAGCAGATTAATGCCATGTTGCAACAGCACCACAGCCAGAGTCGCCGGCCACAGCGCCTCGTGATTGACCGACGTCTGCGCCAGCAACCACACCGCCACACCGGGCAAAATGGACACCAGGTAGATGGCAGGGTTGAGCGCCTGCCACCACCGGGTTGGAGAAGGGTCCGCAACGACTACCGTCAAGGCGCGAACCCTACGGGAAGGCAAAAATGAATCAGACTGAGACCTGAGACTGGGATTGCTGCTGGGTACGGAAATTAACCAGGGCCGCTTCGAACCACAGCGCGTGCTCGCGCTCAGAGTCGATCACCTTCTGGTAAACCTCGGCGGTATCGGCATCATTAGCCGCCAGCGCCTGGTCACGGAAACGGGGATAGATATCGCGGTCTTCACGCTCTTCCACGCGAATCGCCACTTCCAGTGCTTTCTCCACCACACCTTCAGGGTTCATAGCAATCAGCTCATCGCAATTGGCACGAATGGTCTCCAGAGCATCGATAGCCCGCTGGGTATCTTCGCCACGCTGGGGCACACCAATATCACTGTACAGCGCCCGCAGCCACACGGCGTGCAGCTTTTCTTCGCCCGCCACTTTTCGAAACAGGGTCGCCAATTCAGGATAGCCCGCAGAACTCGCCCAGCGGGCAAACTCCGGGTACATCACTCGGTTCTCGTATTCCTCCACGTCCACAAACGATTCAGCCGTTTTGGCCATATCGTCAGATTGGCACGCTGCCGCAAAGCATTGAAAAATCATCTCTTCCGTAATGTCTGCTTTGGCCATTTCTTTCCTCCGGAAAATGGTTGGGTTTGAACAAGGGTAAATCAAGGCTGTTACGTTAACGTGTAACAGCGTATTGAAAAAGTGCTTTTTCGACTCCCGATCCTAGACAGGGAAAAGTTGCGGAACATCACCTTCTTTCCACACCGGATACTTGGCCATCGCCGCCAAAAACAGGTCAGAAAGCAGTAGCCTTTGCAGCCACGCTTGCAAGTGGGGGTATGGCGCACTGTCGAACCAGCCCTTGTCCACAAAGGCGAACTGGCGGACAAAGGGAAAGATCGCCACATCGGCAAAACACAATGTATCCCGCAGCAGGTAGGCGTGTTGCTGCAAGCGTGTTTCCAGCCTCTGCAAAAATAGATCGCCTTGGCTACGGTAGTACTCGGCAGAATATTCCGGATGGCGGTCCGCATACTTATAGCGGTCCAGCCACGGTTTGAACTCAACATCATTCTGACGCACCAGTTCGTCAATCTGCTCCACCAGCGAATCGTCCCAGCAACTATCGGGGTCATTTTGTGCCAACGCCCAGCGCATCACATCATAGCTTTCGTCCAGCACCGTACCATCTTCCAGCACCAGCACCGGCACCGTGCCTTTTGCCGAGGCTTCCAACATCGCGGCGGGTTTGTCCTTAAGCAGCACCTCCCGCAGTTCGACCTGAATTTCGGCATAGCAGAGCGCCATCCGGGCACGGATGGCATAAGGACAACGGCGAAAAGAGTAGAGAACAGTAAACATAATATAGAGAAATCAGATATGAAATTAATCTTCTGACTTTAAATATCCTTCATATTTTTTGATATACCAGCATAAAAACGGCGTACCGAAGATAACAAACCACCCGATAGAGAGAACGAAACCAGCAAATGCTTCCAGGCTGCTTTGAAATATGGCCAATACCAAAAGAAACAGGCTACCAGCAAACCAAAACAAAAAGAGGAACAAAATACGATCAAGCATTATCAACTCGGCGGACTCTTTACTCCATCGATCATCGCCAGAACATTCAATGTTAAACATGGCAGCCTTTCTTACTTTGTATAGTTTTTTAATCATGTATATTTTTTCGACTTGAAATCAAAGTTCCTTTTTCTCAATACCTTCCTTTTGAAACCATTCTTCTTTATCTGGCAGGCCTCCATCGTTCTCTTGTCGATAATGAATCGTTAGCTGCTCGTCGGGATCAATCGCTCTCCTAGCTCTAAATCTGAGAATTTTATTTTTATCATCCGCCTCGTAAATCAAGTTAGGCCTGTCGCTATGGTTATAGATACTTCCATACCCTAGAGCAATAGCTATTCCAGCATCAGTTCCTGTCATCATGCCCCACCTAAATACACGATTCTTGAACTCCTTAGGAACATCGGGATATTTCTCTTCCAATATAAAAACCGGTGCTTCTTCAACAAGCTCTCCTTTGAAAAAGGCTCTTATGGCAAAAACACCTCTCCCAACTTCTGGATCGACCATTCCAACATAAACGTGCGGGGGCTTGATCTTCTTCATTCTCTGCAAGAATCCATCTAGTTAACAACCAAAAAACGAACTAAAACTTCATCAAAACCACTGAACATAAAAACCTCTTTAACTCTTATCACAACCGGATATTCTCTGGACAATAAACACCGCAACCCCAACCTCCACCAAACTCCATGGCACCGCTATCTTTAACAATTCAAACGGCAGCACATTCATATTTCCCACCACCAGCCACATCAGTACGAAGCCCATCAGCCAGCCGATTGATAGCGTTTCCATAAAGCTCAATTTGCTACGCAGGTAAACGAGGCAACCGGCAAACAGGAAGCCCCACAATCCCCAGATGGCGCCATTGAGCGGATCAGATGGAAATTCAAGCCCTAGGGATGCGTATTTATCTAACCAATATTGTTTGAAGAGAAATTCGTTGCGGACAAATTCTGAAAAATTCACCCAAATTCCTGACACCAAAACGGCGAGCGCGAACTTTTTCATGTTCATATCTCTTTTTTATTTCTAGCTGTTTTACTTTTATTCCGGCCTGACAAAGTGTTTGCGGGCGGCTTCCACTTCTTTCCTGATGGCGCAACCCTCGGTATGGTCGTTGATCAAGCCCATTGCCTGCATAAAGGCATACACGGTGGTCGGGCCGACAAATTTCCAGCCAAGTTTTTTTAATGTTTTGGAAAGTGCCACGGATTCTTCCGAGGTGGACTGTGTTTGTGGTGCCGGCAGTGTTTCTATGTCCGGTTCAAAGCGCCAGAAGAAAGCAGCCAGGGAGCCCTCGGATGCAGCCATCTCTCTGGCCCGCTGGGCGTTGTTGATCACCGACTGAATCTTACCGCGATGGCGAACGATGCCCTTGTCCTGCAACAGGCGCTCCACATCCAGCTCGGTGAATTCAGCGACTTTGTGAAAATCAAAGTGCTGGAACGCGGCGCGGAAGTTTTCCCGCTTGGCGAGTATGGTTCGCCAGCTCAAGCCAGACTGAAAACCTTCGAGACAAATTTTTTCAAACAGGCGAACGTCGTCGGCAACCGGGAAGCCCCACTCCCGATCGTGATATTCAACATATTCCTCAGTGGCGGCACACCAGGCACAACGCGGTTTGCCATCGGGGCCAATAAAGTTTGCAGACATCTCTAATTCCTTTTTCCTAACGGGTATCGAGACATCCTCAACGTACTGTCTCAGGACCTCTACCCGAACGCCGTGCGACGCCGAAACAGAGGGCACACTCAAGACTAGAGCATCCGGGTATCAAAGCAAGTCATAACCCCTATAATGCCGGTTCATCCAATTCATTTTAATTTGAGGGCTACCCATGAGTCTTTTGCCCTGTGTGGAAGTTGAACCCGCACAACCTGCCACCGCTGCGGTGATCTGGCTACACGGCCTCGGTGCCAATGGCCACGACTTTGAACCCATCGTTCCTGAGCTGCGACTGCCCGCGGACTTGCCGGTACGCTTCGTATTTCCCCACGCGCCGCAACTGCCGGTGACCATCAACGGCGGCTATGTGATGCCTGCCTGGTACGACATCCTGGAAATGAGCCTGGAGCGCAAAGTCGATGAAAAGCAATTAAAGGCCTCCGCCCGCTGTGTGCATGACCTGATCGACCGCGAGATTCAGCGCGGCATCGACAGCAATCGCATTGTGATCGCTGGATTTTCCCAAGGCGGCGCGGTCGGTTTTGAGGCAGCACTGAGCTATCCCAAACCGCTGGCAGGACTGTTGGCAATGTCGACTTACTTCGCCACCGCCAATTCCGTCCAAGTTAATCCGGCCAATGCCAAACTGCCGATTCAGATTTTCCACGGCAGCTACGATGACGTGGTACCGGAATTCCACGGCCAGAACAGTGTGAAGGTACTCACTGATAAAGGCTTCGAGCCTGGCTATCAGACCTTCCCCATGGACCACTCGGTATGCATGGAGGAGATCACCGCCATTTCCGACTGGTTGCAAAAGCTACTGAAGTAACCCATGAACAATAGCCCGAAGTATCCATTTTCCAATCCACCCGAACAGGGCCAACCACAGCAAGTAGCCGACGGCGTCTACTGGCTACGGATGCCGCTGCCGTTCCGCCTCGATCACATCAACCTGTGGCTGCTGGAAGAGGACGATGGTTGGACGATTGTCGATACTGGACTGGCCTCCGATGACACCACCGAACTGTGGCTGAAGCTGTGCCCGATGCTTTCCGAGGAGAAACCGATCAAGCGCCTCATCGGCACCCATATGCACCCGGACCATATCGGCCTAGCGGCCTGGCTTTGCAAACACAGCGGTGCGGAATTCTGGATGTCGCGCGGCGAGTACATGCACTGCCGCATCCTGTTGGAAGACAGTACCCGGCAAGCGCCGGACGAGGCCGTCAATTTCTATCACGCCGCCGGTTTCAACGACGAACAGCTTAACTACTACCGCTCAAAATTTGGCGCCTTCGGCAATATGATTCGCGGCATGCCGAGCATCTACCACCGGCTGCGGGACGGCCAGATTTTTACCATCAACAACCGCGAGTGGCACATTGTGATGGGGGAAGGCCATTCACCGGAGCACGCCTGCCTGCACTGTCCGGAACTGGGGCTACTGATTTCCGGCGACCAGTTGCTGCCCACTATTTCATCCAATGTCAGCGTCTGGCCCATCGAGCCCGCTGGCAACCCATTGCAGGACTGGATCGATTCCTGCCACAAACTACGGAACCTGCTGCCAGAAGATACCTTGGTGTTGCCTTCCCACGGCTTGCCGTTCACGGGAGCGCTGCCAAGACTGCAAAGCCTGATCAACGAACACGAGCGGGATTTGCAGACTGTGTTGGATAACTGCGGTGAGGCAAAGCGGGTGGTGGACCTGTTCCCGCTGATTTTCAAATCATCAATACCCCATTCCATGCTGACGCTCGCCACCGGTGAGAGCTATGCAAACCTGCACTGCCTGATGGCACGGGGTCAGATCAAAATGGAAAAAGATGCCGACGGAGTAAACTGGTATCGGCGTAGCTGAAGCCGTCAGCGCCCGCTCACCAGTGCGATTTGTCGATGGTGGAGTCGCCCCAGCAATAGTTGGGCTGCAATAGCGCCAATCAATGCCATCATCATGTCCCACTGGGCATCCCAGACATCCCCTTGGGTGCCAAGGAACTCGATGGAGCCATCCCCACCGATCAGCGCCGTCCACCACTCAATCAACTCATAGAAAGCACTGAATGCCAGACAAAAACAGGTGGTAAGGAAAAACAGCCAACCTCTGCGAGTGACGGCATCGGCACGCCAGAGAATTTCACGGACCAGAATGGCCGGCACAAAGCCTTGGGCCAGGTGACCTATGCGGTCGTAATGATTACGTGAGAAATCAAACCAATCCGCCATCCAGAAGCCCAGCGGCACCCGGGCATAGGTGTAATGGGCGCCCACCACCAGAATGACGGCGTGCACAAAGATCAGGTAGTAGGCGAGCCGGGTCAACGGGAAGCGATTGCGGGTACAGGCCAGCAGGGGAATAGCCACCACCACGGGAATGGCCTCAAGCCACCAGGTGGCGCGATCGAAAGGGCCAATCCAGGACCAGGCCATAACGGCCAGTAACAATACCAGTAGAGCCAACAGCTCACGGTTGGATGCCATCAGCTGCCCCAGCGCGGCAACAGGTTCTGCTCAATATCCAGATGATCGAGAATGCGTGCCACCACGAAATCCACCAGGTCGTCGATGGTGCGGGGGTTCTGGTAAAAGCCCGGCATGGCGGGCAACACGGTCACCCCCAGTCGCGCCAGCTTGAGCATGTTTTCCAGGTGAATCTCCGACAGCGGGGTCTCCCTGGGCACCACAATCAGCTGCTGTTTTTCCTTGATGGCGACATCCGCTGCCCGCTCGATGAGGTTATTGCTGGCGCCACAAGCTATCGCAGAGAGCGTGCCACCGCTGGCGGGACAGATGACCATGGACGACGGTGCCGAGGAACCGGAAGCCACCGGGGAAAACCAGTCGCGGGAACTGTTCACGATGATCTGGCCCGGTTCTGCATCAAAGTTGAGGGTGAGAAATTCCTCAAGAATGTCATCGTCGGGCAATTCCAGATCGGTTTCCGTATCCACCACGATACGGGCTGCCTCTGAGACCAAGAACTGTACCTGGCAGTTAGCCTGCACCAGACACTCCAGCAGACGCAACCCATACTGGGCACCGGATGCCCCGGTCATGGCCAGGGTGATGGAACGGTCAAAATCAGCCACGGGATTTTCCCTCCAGCAGGTCTACCAATCGACGGTGGAATCCACTGAAACCGCCATTGCTCATGATCACCACATGGCCATTCTCACCGGCTTGCTCAAGGGTTCGCAGCAGCAGGCGGTCAATACTATGTACCACTTCTGAAGGAACAGCGCTGCGATCAACCACATCCTGCAACGACCACTCTATGTTGTCCGGCTGGAACCAGAACACCTTGTCAGCATCCATCACGGACTCGGCAAGCTGGTTTTTATGCACACCGAGTTTCATGGTGTTGGAGCGAGGTTCAATGACCGCAATGATCTTTTCGTCCCCAACGCGCTTGCGCAAACCCGCCAGGGTTGTGGCAATGGCCGTAGGGTGGTGGGCAAAATCATCGTAGACACGAATGCCGTTCACGGCGGCGATCTGCTCCATCCGCCGCTTCACCCCCTGGAATTCACTCAGTGCCTCGCAGGCTACTTCTGGGGTGACTCCCACATGCCGCGCCGCCGCAATGGCCGCGAGCCCATTAAACATATTGTGCTCACCCGTCTGATCCCAGCTGACAATACCCCGTTGCTGGCCCTGAAAACTGACACTGTATACGGAACTGTCCTCTTCCAGAGGCTGGGCTTCCCAACTGCTGGCGAGCCCTAACGGCTGATATTCCGACCAGTGCCCCATTGCCAGCACTTCCTGCAAATGGGCATCGGCAAAGGGTGCCACGATCAGGCCATGGCCAGGAATGGTGCGCACAAAGTGGTGGAACTGGGTCTGAATGGCTTTCAGGTCGGGGAAAATATCCGCGTGGTCGAATTCCAGATTGTTGAGAATGGCGGTGCGAGGACGGTAGTGGACAAACTTGGAGCGTTTGTCAAAAAATGCGCTGTCGTACTCGTCGGCCTCAACCACAAAAAAAGGCGAACCCCCAAGGCGGGCAGAAACACCGAAATTGTTGGGCACACCACCGATCAGAAAACCCGGCTCCATGCCTGCCCACTCCAGAATCCAGGCCAGCATACTTGACGTAGTGGTCTTGCCATGGGTACCGGAAACAGCCAGCACCCAACGATCGCGCAGGAAAAAATCACCCAGCCACTGGGGGCCGGAAGTATAGGGAATAGCGTTGTCGAGTACGTATTCCACAGCGGGATTCCCCCGGGATAGTGCGTTGCCGATCACCACCAGGTCCGGCGGCGGATCGAGCTGTTCTGTGCCATACCCTTCGGTGAGTTCAATACCGGCATTTTCCAGCTGGGTACTCATGGGTGGATAGACATTGGCGTCACATCCGGAAACCTCATGACCCGCAGCTTTCGCCAGCTGTGCCAGCGATCCCATGAACGTGCCACAAATACCCAGAATATGAATATGCATTGTTACTTCCCTACTCGCTTTCTTTATTTGTCTTACTCGGCGGTACTCGCCCTTTTATCGCACACAACATAGCCTAAATTGGCGTCACTGCATATCCGGTGCCTCCTACAACGGGAATTTGGCCATAAAAAATGAAATCCCCGCCGCTTTCCAGTATTATTCGCGGCTGCTGAAATGGGCGGTACGACGAGGATATCCATGCCAAAAAAGAACGCGTTTTACGCCCAGTCTGGTGGCGTTACGGCAGTCATTAACGCCAGCGCCTGCGGGGTGATTGAAACGGCTCGCCAACACAGTGACCTTATCGGCAAGGTCTATGCTGGCCACAACGGCATTATCGGCGCCCTGCGTGAAGACATGATCGACACCAGCCACGAGTCAGATGCCACTATTGCAGCTCTGCGCCACACACCTTCCGGGGCTTTTGGCTCCTGCCGCTACAAACTCAAAAGCCTGGAAGAAAACCGCGCCGAATACGAACGTCTGATTGAAGTATTCAAGGCCCACGACATCGGCTACTTCTTTTATAACGGCGGCGGCGACTCGGCCGACACCTGCCTGAAAGTCTCGCAACTTTCCGAGAAAATGGGCTACCCGATTCAGGCCATACATATTCCCAAAACCGTCGACAACGACCTCCCCTTTACCGACAACTGTCCTGGCTTTGGCTCAGTAGCCAAATATGTGGCCGTGTCCACCAAGGAAGCCAGCTTGGATGTCGCCTCCATGTGCGAGTCATCCACCAAGGTATTCATTCTGGAAGTGATGGGCCGCCACGCCGGCTGGATTGCCGCGGCCAGCGCTCTCGCCGCTGAAGAGACCGGTGAACCACCGCACATCATCCTGTTTCCGGAAGTCCCATTTAACGAGAAAGAATTCCTCGCCCTCGTGGACGAAACCGTCAAAGAAAAAGGCTTCTGTGTAATCGTCGCCTCAGAGGGCGCACAGTACAATGATGGCACCCTGATCGCCGGCTCTGCCCATACCGATGCCTTCGGCCACAAACAACTGGGCGGCGTGGCCCCCACGCTGGCGGCGCTGATCAAACATGAGCTGGGTTACAAGTACCACTGGGCTCTGTCGGACTATCTGCAGCGCTCTGCACGTCATATCGCCTCCGCCACCGATGTCGAACAAGCCTACGCGGTCGGCAAAGCTGCGGTGGAGTATGCCCTGGCAGGGAAAAACTCCGTGATGGTCACCATCGAGCGCCACAATGGCAACGGCTACCGCTGGGAGCTTGGGGAGGCCCCACTGGACCAGGTGGCCAATATTGAAAAGAAAATGCCCAGCGACTTTATCAGCCGCGACGGCTTTGGCATTACTCAGCTGGCCCGGGATTATCTAAGCCCTCTGATAGCCGGTGAGGATTATCCACCCTACAAAAATGGCGTACCGCAATATGCCAAACTAGCCAAGGTAGTGGTGGCGAAAAAGCTCAACACACCGTTTGACATCTAAAGGGTGGTAAAGACAATTGTCATTCGCGTCTCTGGCCGACTGAAACTGCACATGGATCTATGGATACGTGAAAATAAAGGAGTCTGTTGTGACTGTCAGTAAACGTTCTTTTTTTATCTGTCTCATCCTCGCGGCGACCAGCCTCATCAATCCAGCAATCGCCGCTGAGAAACCCTGCGTAGCCATCGCACCACCCAAGGCCCAACTGGGACAGGGTGCAACCGGTCAGGATGTGTCCGCGCCGGTACAAAACATGCTTATCTCCTATCTGAGCGGCCCGATGCTGGAGGTGGTCAACCTGCAATCCAGACTGCCGGCGCAGCTGGAAGCCGAAGCGAAACAATCCGGCTGCTCATACATGCTGTCCACCGATGTTGAGTACAAGAAGAAAAAGAGCTGGGGCAAGGCGCTGTCCATTGGCGCCGGAGTGATTTCTTCAGCACTACCCTATGCGGGTGTCGGCGGTGGCGTAGGCACCTTTGTGGCCGCAACAACAGCAGCAAACGTGGCTAATACCGCAGCCAATGTGCAGATGCAGCAGGAATCCATGGAAAAACTGACGGCGGCCCAGGGCACCATCCGCAAGGGGGATTCAATCGCTCTCAGTTACAACCTGAAAAGTATCTCCAACGGTAAAAAAGTTATCGGCAATGATCTGCAAACCAAGGCAGAGCAGGATGGTCAGGACTTACTGATTCCGATGATCGAGCAAACCGCCACAGAAGTGTTCAACAAACTGACCCAGTAACACCGAAATATTCGATCAACCCTAAAAGGGCGCTATCTTGTTGGATGGCGCCTTTTTTATTCTGGATTTTTATTCTGGGCTTCAGCCCTCCAGCAAAAACGTCACCGGCCCGTCGTTGCACAGGCTGACCTGCATATCGGCGCCAAAAATGCCCGACGCAACATCCGGGTAGAGGTGCTCTACCCGGTTGATGAAATAATTGTAGAGTTTCTCGGCCTGCTCGGGAGCCGCGGCAGACGTAAAACTGGGACGCAGCCCCTTGCGGGTATTGGCTGCCAGGGTAAATTGCGACACCACCAGCAGTCCACCACCCACCTGCTCCACATTCAGGTTCATCCGGCCCTGCTCATCGGGGAAAATTCTGTACTGCAACACCTTGTCCTGAAGACGGTCGACATTTTCTTCCGTGTCGCCCACCTGGATGCCCAGCAGCAATAAAATACCGTGACCGATCTCCCCAACCTTGTCGCCGTTGACTTCCACATGGGCATAGCTGACACGCTGAATCAAACCCAACATCTACTCACCACCCTATTCTTTTTTATTCACCACGTTGACCGGCTGACCGGCCTGAAAGGCCCGTAAATTATCGGCAGCCTGCTGCACCAGCCGCTGCCGGGACTCCCGTGCTACCCAGGCACTGTGAGGTGTAACAATCAGGTTTGGCAGTTCAGGGTTCAGCAGGGGGTTGCCATTAACCGGGGGCTCCTCAGTGAGCACATCCACACCGGCTCCGGCAATCTCACCATCCTCCAGCGCCTCGGCCAGGGCCGTCTCATCCACCAAGCCACCGCGGGCACAATTAATCAACAGGGCCTGGGATTTCATCATCGCCAGTTGGCGGCGACCGATCAGCCCCCGGGTCTCGTCGGTCAACGGACAGTGCAGGCTCAATACATCCACTTCCCGCAACAGTGTTTCCAGCGGTACCCGGCCAGGCTGGTCACCGTGTCGCCACGGCAGGGATGCCACATTGACCTGCATCCCAAATGCCCGGCCAATCTCTGCCACGGCCTTGCCCAGTTGGCCATAGCCAATAATACCCAGAGTTTTCCCCGCCAACTCCGTCACCGGGTAATCCATCAGGCAGAAGCGGCCGCTGCTGGACCAGCTGCCATCCAGTGCGGCCACATTGTAGTCCGGCAAACGGGTAACCAGTGCCAGAATCATCGCCCAGGTGTGCTGCACCACTGACCCGGTGCCGTAATTAGTGACGTTGCTGACAACCACACCCCGGGCGGTGGCCGCTTCAAGATCAACCACGTTGGTGCCCGTGGCCAGTACGCCGATATATCTCAGCCCTGGAGCTGAATCCATCTCCTTGGCACCAATGATGACCTTATTGGTCAACACTACGTCAGCATTGGCCAGGCGTGCGTCAACCTGCTCGGGATCGCTGGTCTCATAAACGTTCCACTGCAGCGGCTGACCGGTGAGGGGTGCCAGGCTGACATCATCGTTTCCCAGCGTATCTGCATCGAGAATGACCGCTTTCATCTTGGCTGCCCGGAGGTTATCTTGACCATGCTTTTTACTTTCCACCCTGATACCCGGAGTGTACCCGATGTCCGCAAAACCGCGCATTGTGATCGTCTACTGCCCGCGCTGCCATTGGTTGTTACGTTCTGCCTGGCTCGCGCAGGAACTGTTGACCACGTTTATGGATGACCTGGCAGAGGTTACTCTGGGGCCCTCTGAAACCGGTGGCGCTTTTGAGGTTTTTCTCGACGAACAATCCATCTGGGAGCGCGTTCGCGATGGCGGCTTTCCCGACGCCAAAGAGTTAAAACAGCGAGTACGTGACGTGATTGACCCGGAACGCTCTCTGGGCCACAACGACCGATAGGGCCTGTTAATAATCGTGGGGGTATCACTGCTGGGAGTCATTTTTGCTTCCAGCAAGGCAAAATGAGAGACGCTAGTGATTCTAAATGAACGAATTTCAACGCAGTTGGGGACTAAAATGGCCCCAGCCCTCCGGGTTGAGTCAAAAAAAGCGCTAACCCCACGAGTATTAACAAGCCCCCATAATTCCATCGCCGACAGTGCACGCAATTTGCCCAGTTCTGGCATAATACGGCGCTTTCGCCCACTCCATAGAATAAGAAGGAAATAGTCGGATGTCTGAGAGGCTTCTGGGAATCTACGAAAAACTGGTTTTGCGCCATCCGCTGGCAGCAATTATCTTCATCATTCTGCTGGCCGTTGGCATGGCGTTCGGGCTACCCAATTTCAAATTGGATGCTTCTGCCGACTCCCTGACCCTGGAGCACGACACCGCCCTCGATTACTTCCGGGAAACCCTGCAGCACTATGGCAGCAGCGACTTTCTGGTGGTGACCTACACCCCAAATGAAGGTGACCTGTTTGATGACGCCTCACTGAACACACTGGCTCAAATGAGCGATGAATTGAAAACCATCAGTGGCGTCGCCAACGTCACCTCGATTCTCGATGTACCGCTACTTTACAGCCCCAAGGTCACCGTATCCCAGCTCAAGGAAGAACCCCGCACACTTAGAAACCCGGACACCGACCGCGATCTAGCCCGCAAGGAATTCCTGGAAAGCCCGATTTACCGCAAACTGATTCTCAGCCCCGACGGCCAGACCACCGCATTGATGGCCACCATGGAACTGGATCGGCAATACCTCACGCTGGTTCGTCAACGGGATTCCCTGCGTCTCAAGCGGGACACCGAGGGCCTCACCGCCGAAGAGGAAGTTGAACTGGAACGGGTGAGTAAAGAGTTTTTAGACTACCGCACAGCACGGGCAGTGGAAGAGCACCAGCGGGTAGCGGAAATCCGTGAAAAAATGGCCCAATTCAAGGACCGCGCACAAATCTTTCTGGGTGGCCCCAGCATGATCACCGCGGACATGATCGAATTTATCAAAAGTGACCTGAGGGTGTTTGGTACCGGCATTGTGCTGTTCATCATCGCCACCCTGGCCATTATTTTCCTCCAGATACGCTGGGTTGTTCTACCGTTGCTGACCTGTGTGCTGTCGGTGGAAATCATGCTCGGCTACCTCAGCTGGATCGATTGGCGCCTGACCGTCATCTCCTCGAATTTTGTCGCGCTGTTGCTGATTATCACCCTGGCCCTAACGATCCACTTGATCGTGCGCTACCGCGAACTGCAGACGGATAATCCCGAGCAAAGCCAGCTGGAACTGGTACGCGGCACCGTGTCCTATATGGCTCGCCCCTGCCTGTACACCGTACTCACCACCGGCGTTGCCTTTGTATCGCTGGTGGTCAGCGATATCCGCCCGGTCATCGACTTTGGCTGGATGATGACCATGGGTATTGCCCTGGCATTGACCCTGGCATTTATCGTGATTCCCGCCGGCATGATGCTGATTGGCAAGGGTAAAAATAATGACAAGGGCGACAACTCCGCCGCCTATACCATGATTTTTGCCCGCTTTACCGAAAACCACGGCAAGCTGGTGCTGACACTGGCATTACTGGCCGGCGTCATCAGCTGCTGGGGCATTTCCCAACTGCAGGTGGAAAACCGCTTTATCGATTACTTCCGCTCCGACACCGAGATCTATCAGGGTCTGTCCGTTATTGATGAAAAACTGGGTGGCACCACGCCCCTGGATATCATCCTCGATGCACCTCCGGTTCCGCCCATGCCCACCGTAACTGAAGACGATCCGTTTGCGGAGGAAGACCCCTTTGCGGCCGATGATCCGTTCGCCGCGGATGATCCATTTGCCTCTGACGACCCCTTTGGTGATGAGAGCCCAACAAGTAATGATGACAAGCCCAACAGCTACTGGTTTACCGGCGTGGGCCTGCAGGATCTTTCAAAGATTCACAATTACCTGGATTCCCTGCCGGAAGTGGGCAAGGTCAGCTCGCTGGTGACCATTGCCGATGTCGCTGAAGACCTGATGGAACACAAGCTTAACGACCTGGAACTGGCGTTTGTGCGCAGAAGCCTGTCACCCGAAAACGCGGCACTGTTATTTGACCCCTATATCGATGACGAATTGAATCAGGCACGCATCACCTTGCGCATCAAGGAAACCGGCAGTGAGCTGAAACGTCCCGAGCTGTTGGCCAACATCCGCAGCTACATCGTCGATGAAGTGGGCCTGCAGGACGACCAGGTACATTTCACCAGCCTGCTGGTGCTTTACAACAACATGCTGCAAAGCCTGTTCCGCTCACAGATCCTCACTCTCGGTGCGGTATTCCTGGGCATCATGGTGATGTTCATGGTGCTGTTCCGCTCCATTTCCATCTCGCTGATTGCCATGCTGCCCAACATGCTGGCAGCCACCGTAGTACTGGGAGGCATGGGCCTGGCGCGTATCCCGCTGGACATGATGACCATCACCATCGCTGCCATCACCGTGGGTATCGGAGTGGATAACTCCATTCACTACATCACTCGCTTCAAGCGGGAATTCGCTGTCGACAGGGATTACCTGGCCGCTATGCATCGCGCCCATGGCAGTATTGGTCGCGCACTGTTCTATACCGCCATTACCATCATCGTCGGCTTTTCCATTCTGTCGTTGTCGAACTTTATTCCCTCGGTCTACTTTGGCCTGCTCACCGGTCTCGCCATGCTGACCGCCCTGCTGGGCTCCATGACCCTGCTGCCCAAGCTGATCCTGATTTTCAAGCCACTGGGCAAATAAACCCTCCAATCCCCGCGGCAGTCTGTCTGCCGCGGGTAATTGGCCCTTCCCACCGCCGAGCTGACTGCTAAACTTTCCTCAAGAGTCCGATCGGGAAAACGCATACAGATCATGCCGCCGGATATACCGAATTTTGAACCTTGGGAGCTGGTGGCAGGGCTGGGCCTGTTCCTGTTTGGCATGACCATGCTGGAGCAGGCACTGAGAACGCTTGGTACCCGCTCCTTCCGACACCTGCTGCGTGATTACACCAAAACCCCGGTGCGGGGGGTATTCATCGGCATTATCAGCACTGCCTGCCTGCAGAGCAGCTCCATGGTTGGCCTGTTTGTCCTGGCTTTCGTGGGCGCGGGCATCCTGTCCATGACCAATGCACTGGGTGTGATTTTTGGCGCCAACCTCGGCACCACCTTTACCGGCTGGATTGTCGCGACCATTGGTTTCAAGATGAGTCTGACGGAATACGCCATGCCGTTGCTGGCACTGGGAACACTGGGCGTGGTATTTCTCAATCCCGACTACCGCCGCCACAGCCAGGCAAGACTGCTGCTGGGGCTGGGGTTGTTGCTGATGGGCCTGGATTTCATGAAAACCAGTATGGGCTTTCTATCCGATCACATCTCCCCGTCGGTTTTCAGCGAATACCCGATACTACTCTACGTTCTTGGCGGCGTGCTTTTTACCGCATTGATCCAGTCCAGTTCCGCCACCATGATGATCGTACTAAGCGCTATCCATGCCGGTGTCCTGCCCCTCACCACCGCAGCGGCCATTGTGATTGGCGCTAATCTCGGCACCACCAGCACAGTGATCATAGGCGGCGTGAAGGGTTCGTCCGACAAGCGCCGGGTCGCCCTGTCGCATTTTATTTTCAACCTGGTCGTCAGCGCCGTGGCTCTGCTGCTGATGTACCCACTGCTGAACTTCATCACCGACAGACTGGATGTAACCGATCCCATGTATGTGCTGGTGCTGTTTCACTCTCTCTTCAATGGCCTGGGCATTCTGATGTTCCTGCCCATCGTGTCACCTTTTGCCAAATGGCTGCAGGGTCGTTTCGCCGATGATGACCTGATTGGCTGTCAGTACATCACCAAGGTATCGCCCACGGTCAGCGATGCCGCTAGCGAAGCAATCCGCCAGGAAGTGATTCGGCTCTATTACAAGGTGACAATTCTCAATCTACGGGTGTTGCGCATTCGTCCGGAAGAATTGCTGCTTGGCTTCAATGGCCTGGAAGTCTACGAACAGATCAAGCAGGCTAAATCCAGCTACGATGATCAGTATTCCGAAATCAAGCATACCGAGCAGCAGGTTCTGCAATATGCCAACCGCGTCCTGCGTGAAAAGTCAGGGGAAGGGGTCACAGCTAAGGTCTCTCAACTGGTCCACGCCTCCCGCGATCTGGTCTACGGTGCCAAGAGTCTCAAAAATGTGCGTCAGAATATTGTGGAGCTGCGCACTCAGTCCGACGATGAGGAGTTGATCGAAACTCTGCGTCATGACACCCGCAATATTTACCGGCATTTACTCAACCTGGTGGAACATACCGACCCAGTACTTCTGGAAGAAAAGCATGTTCAACTCCAGGAAGAAATCAACCTATCCCATGACCGGCTGCACCAGTTGATGACCCGCTATGACAGTAGTGATGCCATTGGTATTCCCCTGTCCTCACTGCTTAATATCAACCGGGAACTGTTGGTCTCCAATCAGATGCTGGCCAGCGCTGTCAGGGACCTGGTGATGATCAAGCCTTAAAATCCACACCAAAATGGCATTTACTAACCCGCTGGCAACTGTCTATAGTCAGCCAACCGTAAATGTCGACTCAATCAGGAGTACAGAATGAAAACACGTGCGGCGGTCGCTTTTGGCGCAGGAAGTCCACTGGAAGTGGTCGAAGTAGATTTACAGGGACCCAGGGCCGGTGAGGTTCTGGTGGAAATCAAGGCCACTGGTGTTTGCCACACAGATGCCTTCACCCTATCCGGCGATGATCCGGAAGGCGCGTTTCCCGCCATCCTCGGCCACGAAGGTGCCGGCGTGGTTGTCGACGTTGGCCCCGGCGTCAAAAGCCTCAAGCCCGGCGACCATGTGATCCCCCTGTATACACCGGAATGCCGGGAGTGCGACTACTGCCTGCACCCGAAAACCAATCTCTGCCAGGCCATCCGCAGCACACAGGGCCAGGGCCTGATGCCCGATGGCACCAGCCGCTTTTCCCTGGATGGCAAACCCATCCTTCACTACATGGGCTGCTCCACTTTTTCTAACTACACCGTGCTGCCGGAAATCGCTCTGGCCAAGGTCCGCGAGGACGCCCCTTTCGACAAGATCTGCTATATCGGCTGTGGCGTCACCACCGGTATCGGCGCCGTGGCTTTCACCATGAAAGTGGAACCGGGCTCTACCGTGGCGGTATTCGGGCTCGGTGGCATCGGCCTGAACGTTATTCAGGGAGCCAAGATGGTCGGCGCCACCCGCATCATCGGCATCGACCTGAACCCGTCCAAGGTGGCGTTGGCGAAACAGTTCGGCATGACTGACTTCGTGAACCCTTCCGAGGTGGATGACGTGGTGGGCCACCTGGTTGAAATCACCGGCGGCGGCGTTGACTACAGCTTCGAGTGCATTGGCAATGTCAATGTCATGCGCCAGGCACTGGAGTGTTGCCACAAGGGCTGGGGAGAAAGCTGCATTATCGGCGTAGCCGGTGCTGGTCAGGAAATTACCACCCGGCCATTTCAGCTGGTCACCGGTCGTTCCTGGCGAGGCACGGCCTTTGGTGGCGCACGTGGTCGCACCGATGTACCGAAAATCGTCGACTGGTACATGGAGGGGAAGATCAACATTGACGCGCTGATCACCCACACCATGCCCCTGCAGGACATCAACCGCGCCTTTGATCTGATGCACAGCGGCGAAAGCATTCGCTCTGTAGTGCTCTACTGAGGGCAGGGATAACCAATGGAACAGATCGACGTCCACCGCTGTTTCGGCGGCCAGCAACTGCGCTTTCGGCACCCCTCTGCGGTGCTTAACTGTGACATGACCTTTTCCATCTACCTGCCGCCGCAGGCGGAGCAGGGGGTTGTGCCAGTGCTGTACTGGCTGTCCGGGCTCACCTGCACGGACGAAAATTTTGTTACCAAGGCTGGCGCCCAGCGCTATGCGGCAGAACACGGCATCGCCATCGTAGCGCCGGATACCAGCCCACGCGGGGAAGGGGTACCCGATGATCCTGAAGGCAATTACGATTTTGGCCTGGGCGCGGGATTCTATGTCAATGCCACCCAGGCGCCCTGGTCCAACCACTACCGCATGTACGACTACGTGGTGGAGGAACTACCAGCCCTGATTAACGAGCACTTCCCGGTGGATGGAGACAAGATGGCTATCAGCGGCCACTCCATGGGTGGCCACGGCGCGCTGACCATCGCCCTGAAAAACCCCGGCCGCTACCGCTCGGTATCGGCCTTTGCCCCCATCTGTTCCCCCATGCACTGCCCCTGGGGTGAAAAAGCCCTCGCTAACTACCTGGGAAGTAATCGTGAAACCTGGAGCGACTACGACAGCAGCGAACTGATGAGGAGTGCGCAGCGACAGCTCCCCATGCTGATAGACCAGGGGGATGCCGACAACTTCCTGCAGGAACAGCTCAAGCCAGAGCTATTACAGCAAGCGGCAAAGGAGGCGGGTTACCCCCTGCAGTTGCGAATGCAGCCAGGCTACGACCACAGCTACTTTTTCATCGCCAGCCTGATCGGCGACCACCTGCGTTTTCACGCGCAGTACCTGTAACGCACAGTCGTCATCATGAGTCGCCAGCCGCCCAGAACCCCATCCGATCATATTGTTGGCGGTGGCCCAAAGAAGGTGCTCTACACCCTCAGTACCGTTCGCAAAATTGGTCTGCTGAACTCATCCAAGGCTCTGCGTGCCAATAATGCCTGCAAGGCCTGCGGGCTGGGCATGGGCGGTCAACAAGGTGGGATGACCAATGAGTTGGGAGAATTTCCCGCCGTCTGCAACAAGAGCATTCAGGCGCAATCCACCGATATCCAGCCGGCCATTCCTTCAGAGATTTTCGATCACCCCCTGGCGCAGCTGCGGGAATTGAGCGGCCGCGAGCTGGAACACTTGGGGCGGCTCGGCAAACCCATTTACAAGGGGGCCGATGAGACTCGCTTCCGTGAAGTGAGCTGGGACTGGGCGCTGGATTATGCCGCTGGCAAGTTTGCCGAGACCCTGCCGTCACGCAGCTTCTTCTATTCCTCCGGACGTTCCTCCAACGAAGCCGGATTTGTGTTGCAGTTGCTAGCGCGACTCTACGGCACCAACAACATTAATAACTGCTCCTACTACTGCCACCAGGCCACCAGCGAGGCCCTGGGCAGTACCATCGGCACCGGCACCGCCACAGTGGAGTTGGAGGATTTGAGTCATTGTGACCTGGTGTTCCTGATAGGTGCCAACCCCGCGTCCAACCATCCCCGACTGCTGCACCAATTACAACGATTGCGGGAGCGCGGCGGCCAGGTCATTGTGATCAACCCGGCAAAAGAACCGGGGCTGGTCCGCTTTGCGGTACCCAAAAGCGCCAAATCCATGGCCAGCGGCGGCACCTGGATCGCCAATCAATACCTGCAACCGGCCATCGGCAGCGATATCGGCCTGTTCAAGGGCATCGCCAAGGCAGTTTTGGCGGGCGGCCATCAGGACAGGGCCTATATAGAGCAGCACACCGAGGGCTTCGAGGCGTTTCTGGATGATATCCAGCAGACCGACTGGGAGGCCATCGAACGGGATACAGGCATTGCCCGCAGCCAGATCGAGCAGGCCGCCAGTGCGTATGCGGCCTCCGAACGCACAATCTTCGCCTGGGGTATGGGTATGACCCACCATCGCCACGGTGTTGAGAACATTGAATACATCGCCAACCTGGCGCTGTTGCGCGGCATGGTGGGCAAACCCGGTGCTGGATTACTTCCTCTGCGCGGCCACAGCAATGTGCAAGGCATCGGCACCATCGGTGTCAAACCGGTGCTCGCAGCGGAAGTATTCGAACGTTTGGAAACAGAACTGGGGGCCAGCCTACCCACCGGGCCCGGCATGGATACCCTGGCCTGCATGAACGCCAGCTACCGCGGCGACATCGACGCAGCACTGATCATGGGCGGTAACCTGTACGGTGCCACTCCACACGCCAGCTGGGCTGGGGAGTCACTAGACCGGATCGGTTTCAAGTTGTTCCTCACCACCACCCTGAACCTGGGCCACATTCACGGCTGTGACCACAGCGAGAGCCTGATCCTGCCGGTCACCGCCCGGGATGAGGAATGGCAACCCACTACCCAGGAATCCATGTTCAACTTCGTGCGCCTTAGCGACGGCGGAATTAAACGACATGATCACACCCGCCCGGAGGTGGAAATCCTGGTGGGGCTGGCGGAACGGCTACTGCCCAGCAGCCCGGTGGACTTTGAGCGCTTTCGCCAACACCGCACGGTGCGCGAAGCCATCGCCCGGGTGATTCCCGGCATGGAGGATCTGGCAGATATCGACGTGGCGCGCAAGGAATTCCATATTCGCGGACGGCTGAAACACCGCCCAGAGTTCTCCCGTCCCAACAGTCGCGCCCGCTTTGCGGTACATCCATTGCCCGGTGCCGTGGCAAATGAAGACTATCCGTTTACCCTGATGACAGTGCGCAGCGAGGGGCAGTTCAACACCATCGTCTACGAGGAACGGGACAGCTACCGGGATACCGATGACCGCTGGGCGGTGCTGATGCACCCAACCACCATCGAGCGGCTCGGTATTGCCAATGTGGTGGATCTGGTGTCAGAGCATGGCCGTATGGACCGGGTACGGGTCTACCCCTTCGACCTACCGCAGAACAACCTGATGGCGTACTTTCCCGAGGCCAATGTTCTGGTAGGTACCGACAGCGACCCGCGCAGTAAAACCCCGGCCTTTAAATCAGTACCCGTGCGGGTAGAACAGCCTTGAGGGTATAGAAAGCCTTGAGCGGCTATAAACAGCCATGAGCGTATAAAAAGCCCCGAGTGACTCTAAGCAAATAACTAGATTACGGATTCAAAGCCTTCAAACTGCGGCGGACCCAGGTAGATTTCCTTCCTGCTGCCGCCCGCATTGGCGTGGGCTTTCCGAAAGGCTTCCGAGTTGGTCCATTCTTCAAATGCCTGGCGCGATTCCCAAACGGAGTGAGAAGCGAACAGTGTGTATTCTTCTGTGGTTGGGCCCTGTAGCAGATGGAATTCCTTAAAACCCGGCACTGTTTCCAGAAAAGTTTCCCGGTTCTTCCAGATACTGACGAATTCGTCTTCACTGCCCAGGGCGATTTTAAAACGGTTCATTGCGATAAACATGGATGCCTCAATGGTTTTTAATGGCGTCACTGACTAAATGCCCTATAGACATCATGCTTCAGGTTTCGCCTATGATTCTACCTAGGCTTTCCTCAGCGCTTTTGTATCCAAGCTCTATCATTTCAGCAGCACAATCAAAATCTATAATCCCACATGCATTTCTGGGTATCTCAATTAAATAATCAGCCGGGTAAGCCGCCAACTTCTGCCTCGCAATTGCACCTTGCATCGTATCAAAAGCCTGATTGGCGATATCATACGCACCCCAATCTTTGCCGACGTTGTTTACTGTCGAATCCTTAAAGCCTTTCACGAAAGAGGAAACCTTCTCTATCAGGGGAGACCTCTCTTCCTCTGACGAATCTTCACTTGCCGTTGGCTCGCTCTTTTTATCCACCCTGCCACCAAGATTCACGGCCACGGTTAAATCTGTTTGGTCATTAAAGGTAGGCGCTATCGGCACAGGGTTTAACACACCGCCATCAATGAGTTCGACTCCCTCATATCTGAACGGCGTAAAAAGAAGGGGCAATGAGATAGACGCCCGGATAGCATCAAACAGTTTTCCTGAATTCATCCAGACTTCTTTTTCTACTGACACATCGGTGGCCACAGCAGTATAGGAGATAGGCAAGTCCTCAATAGCCACATCGCCCACAAGGTCCCTCAACGTATCAAACAGTTTATCGCCTTTCACAAGACCACTTTTATCCCATGAAAGATCGAGCAACTTAAAAACATCAATCTTGGTTATTTGTCGTACCCAGCTCTCGAAATCATCCAACTTTCCAGCGGCGTAAATGCCACCCACAAGAGCACCTATTGAACAACCAGAAATAGATTCTATTTTGAAATCATTTTTTTCAAGCCAATCAATGACACCGATGTGAGCCAGGCCGCGAGCACCGCCACTCCCCAGAACCAGGGATACCGTTTTTTGGGACTTTTCCGATATCATTTTTTATCGCCTTTCTACGATCAGTCAGTTCTCTCAGTATTCACACCCAAGAATGGATTCACAGGCACAATGGCAACAGCACAGCCATACCAATACCCGGCACTTTCTTTATCATCTTACAGAAGCCCTGACTGAAACTGCCAGCTCCTCCATTATCCACCCGTCAACCTCTCTACTCGACCCGGCAATCACATCCAGTCAACTTGCCCCAAGTTTTGATGTTTTTCTATGGCGTCATAAAAAAAAGAACTGGAAGCCACCGAGATACGTAGAGTAAAAACAACCCATTATGGATCAATGTCTATGTTTTCCCTCTTTAAAAAAGACCCCGCCAAAAAATTACAAAAAAGTTATGAAGCAAAGCTGGAGCAAGCCATGCACGCCCAAAGAAAAGGCGATATAGAATCCTATTCAATGATAACGACTGAAGCCGAAGTCATCAGGCAAAAAATAAATGCACTGGAAAATGCAAAAAAAGCCTAACGCCCAAAAAAGCTACCGCAATTCTTTCTTCCATAACACGTTAAAATCTCATTGACATGTATCGGACACCTCAGCGCCGACACTGCGAACAGTGCCGACGCACTTCGACAATATACCCTCAGGCTGCGGCTGATTGTGCACCCACCCGCTCCAACACTACCGGCACCGGGCTGACACCGAGCCAGTACCGGCGCATGTTCCAGCCGGTGCTGGAAGAGGCGGATACATCGCCGTTGCGGAGGAGGTAAGCGTGGCCAAGATACTGATGGTATTGGGGGCTGTCCTGCTGGCGCTGGGAACCCTTTGGCATTTTTTTCCCGGCGCGCTGAACTGGTTCGGCAAGCTGCCCGGCGATATCAATATCAAGACCGAGTACAGTCAGGTTTTTATTCCTATCACCTCGATGCTGATTGTCAGTGCCGTGCTGAGCCTGCTGATGTATTTTTTCCGGCACTGATTTTTCTTTCCGCTTGAATACTGTTTATTTATACAGTATTTTGACTGTATGAAAACTGCCCCCCTGAAACCGGCCGCCGACGTGCCGCCCGACACCCTGCCGCTGTTCGCCACGGCAGTGCGCGCCGGCTTTCCCAGCCCGGCGGACGACTTTGTGGAAACGCCGCTGGATATTCACGACTACCTGGTGAAACATCCGGCGGCCACCTTCTTCGCCCGTGCCGAGGGGGATTCCATGACCGGCTTCGGCATTTTCAGCGGCGACCTGTTGATTGTCGACCGCGCCCTGCAACCCCAGCACGGGGATGTGGTGATCGCCGCCATCGACGGCGAGCTAACCTGCAAGGTACTGGATCTGCACAACCGTCTGCTGCGGGCCGGCAACCGTCGCTATCCGCCCATCGAACTGCACGACAACGCAGAATTACTGATTGAAGGGGTGGTGATTCATTCGGTGCGCCATCACCGATGTTCGCGCTGGTAGACTGCAACAGCTGCTACGCCAGTTGTGAACAGATTTTCCGCCCCGACCTGCGCGACAAGCCGGTGGTGGTACTAAGCAACAACGACGGCTGCGTGATCGCCCGCTCGAAGGAAGCCAAGGCCCTCGGCATTCCCGACCTGCATGCCTATTTCAAGATTCGCCACCTGCTGGAACGCCACCGGGTAGCTGTATTCTCTGGCAACTTCCGGCTCTACGGCGATATTTCCCGGCGGGTGATGGATTGCCTGCGTCACTTCAGCCCGGATATCGAAATCTACAGTATCGATGAAATGTTCCTGTCGCTGGATGGCATCTGCCAACCGCTGCAGGACTACGGCCAAACCATCAAGCAGAATGTCTGGCGACAGGTACGCATGCCGGTGAGTGTTGGTATTGCCCCCAGCAAAACCCTGGCAAAGCTGGCCAACTACGCCGCCAAGAATATCCCCGGCCAGCACGGTGTCTGCCTACTCGACGCCCCCCACAAATGGCAGTGGCTGCTGCGACGGGTACCAGCCACCAAAGTATGGGGCATCGGTCGCCGACTGGGGGCACGGTTGGCGGACATGGGAATCCACAGCGCCTGGGAACTGGCCAGCAGCGATCCTAAAACCATCCGCCGCCGCTTCAATGTCTGTGTAGAACGCACGCTGGAAGAACTGAACGGCAGCCCCTGTCTGGCACTGGAGGAGGTAACCCCGGATAAAAAACAGATTTACTGTACCCGTTCTTTCGGAGACAAACCCACTGAGCTGGACCCCCTACTGCGGGCCGTCGCACTCTACGCCAGCCGGGCGGCGGAAAAACTGCGCGCCCAGCAACACCTGGCGCTGACCCTGCACGTGTTCATTCACACTTCGCCCCATCGGCCCAACTACTACAGCAACAGCACCGTGGTGCAATTGCCCTACGCCACTGACGACAGCCGGGTGATCGCTGCCTGTGCACAGCAGGGCGTACGCCGTATCTTCCGACCGGGACATGCCTATCTGAAAGCAGGTGTGGGGTTAATCGAGCTGGTGTCGAAACGCTACCACCAGGAGGATATCTTCGAGGTGGGGCAGAGCCCTCGCGCGGATGCGCTGATGCAAACCCTGGACGGCATCAATCGCCGCTACGGCCGGGGCACCGCTGTCCTTGCCAGCGAAGGCAAAAAACGGGGTTGGCCGATGCGCCAGCAGTACTGTTCTCCGGCCTATACCACCCGATGGACAGACATCCCCATCATTAAAAGCTAAATCAGGCCACCTGCTGTCGTTGCAGTTGTGGCGGCGCGATATCGGACTCGGACCAGAGCTGATGACACAACGTTTCGACGGGTTCTGCGCAGCCTTCGCTGATCCAACGCGCCAAAGCCTCCGCCACATTCGGGTAACAGGGTCGCGCCGCGTTCGGTTCGCAGTCAAACCAGAACTCCAGGGCACGCCGGTCGATACGCTCTTCAATGGACGCATATCCCAGCTGTTCCAGGGCAGCGGCGTTGGACAGCTGCTCCATCTGTCCACTCAGGGGTTTAGCCATAATGCGTTTGCCCAGTTGCAGCGCCTCACTGATCAGTTCAAAACCGGCATTGCAGATGACCCAATCGCTGTCTGCCAGATCGCGACGGAATCCATCGCGGCTCAGGGGGCGGGTATGCAGATTGTCGTCGTCCCGCCACTCGTGGACAGAGGCATAGATATGGAATTGAAAGTCGGGGAACTGCCTGAACAACGCCAGCAACGGTGCCTGGTCTTCAAACGGCAGATATACAAGTACTTTGTTTTGCTCACAACCACCTGCTAAGTCATCGTGGTCGATATCCACAATAGGCGGCAAAATCGGCTTGTCAAAGTGGTGCCAGTGCAGGCCCACCGCAGTGGTCACTGGGGCAAACTGCTGCAAAATGGCACGTGTGAACGGGTTGCCACCGCGCTCGGGAACATCGTGACAGAAGGCATACTGATGGCCAATACCCACACAGGGCAGTTGCTGGCGACGTGCGGCCCTGGCGGTGATGGGTTCATAATCGCTGATCACCAGATCGTAACCGCTGAGATCCAGACCTCGGATATCCCGGCGCAGGCCCAACAAGTCGACATTGCGGAGGGTTTTCAGTGGTTGCACCCGCCCGGCTTCAGAGTGAAACGTGAGACCGGAGCGGCAATGGAAGTCACCGAAGAGCTCCATGTCAAAATAATGCTCCCTGGGCCGCCCGGAAAACAACCATTCGATTTCGATATCGGGATATTGTGAAAGTGCACCGGCCATGGCACGGGCGCGGGACAGATGGCCATTACCCGTCCCCTGAACTCCATAAAAAATTTTCAAATCGGATTCTCTTATAGGGTTATGAGTTGTACTGCCCACCAGCCAATACTGCTACCAAGCAGGGCTCCGGCTACGGTATCCAGGGGAAAATGAACCCCCAGAACCACACGGGACAATGCCACCAGAGAGGCCCAGACATAGAGGTAACCGGCAACGTTCAGCGGCAATAACAGCACCAACACCGTGGCAACCAGGAAGGCAGCAGAGGTGTGACCTGAGGGAAAGCTGAATTCATCCGATGCGGTAATTACGCTCTGAAAACCGGGAATCACATTGGGTGGACGGTTGCGCTTGAAGCTGTTCTTCAACAAGTAGTAGCTGAGTCGCTCAATCGCCAACCCCGTCACCAATGTCGCTGTCAGCGGCCATATAATCTCTGGCCACAACAGTCCCAGCAGCAGGGGAATCAACAGATAGAACCAGCCATCGGCGCTGGTGGATACCAGCCTGGCCATGCGACACAGACTACGGCGGGTATTCCACTGAACGATGCGCGTGAAGGTGGCAACATCCAGGGAATGTAGGGTTTGCAATGCTTTTATCGTTGTCATAATTGGCACAGTAGCGCTGCCCTGTGACAGCCCTGTGTACAAAATATGACCATTCTGTGACTTTTTCGTCGTACAACTTTATGGTGGCAAGAGTGTCAAATCCAATAAGAAGCAGGCGTAGAAGTCGCCGGGACGGGCAATGAAAAAAATAGGGCTAACACTGCTGATAATGGTGGCCACCGCTACACAGGGACAGACCATTTACAAAGCCATCGACGCCAATGGGAATATCGTCTACAGCGATACCCCGATGGAAAACACCCTATTGCTGGAAACCCTGTCACTGCAGACGGATGCCTCCAATAACAGTCCCGAGGAGCAATCCCAGGCCCGTATCGACCAGATGGCGGAGACCACCGAGCGCCTGAAAGGTGACCGGGAAGACCGTGAACAGCTGCGCCCGGAAGAGGAAGAGCAACTGCGCGCAAGACAGCGGGCGGCCACACCCCCTCAAATCTACCGGGAAGAGTATTACCACGACTATTATCCCTACAGAAGCTACTACCCATATACAGACCGCTACCCCTACCGGCACCCGCACCCCAGGCGCCCCCATTATCCCCAGGAGATGGAAAGTGGCCGCTACCTGAACAATGATGCCATTCTGATCCCCCGCTCAAAATTACTGACACCCGGCACCCGTCGGTGAGACAATCTGTGCTTCACGGGGTGCTGTAACCCCCTTGCCGGACAGACCATGACCACCACCCAGATACCACTGTTTCCCCTGTTACAACCGCTATTTCCCGGTACGCGCCTCAACCTGCAGATTTTTGAGCAGCGCTACCTGCGCATGATCACCCAGTGCCTGAAGACAGAAGGCACCTTCGGCGTGGTGCCTATCCTGGAAGGTGGCGAAGTTGGTGCCACACCTCAGGTGCACCCCTGGGGCGTCACCGCCAGCATCATCGACTGGAACCAGCTGGACAATGGTTTGCTGGGTATTGCCATTGAGGGCGATCGACGCTTTCAGCTGCTCAGCAGCAGTATCGAAAATGATGGTCTGGTGGTGGGGAAAGTCAGTTTCTGCCCCGAGGAAGTCAGCGTGCCGCTGGAAGAAGACAGTGAAGACCTGCAGGAATTGCTCACCGATCTGGCAAAAGAGTTTTATCCGGCAGATGCCCAATGGCAACCACCGGAGGACAGCAACGCCCTGGGTTGGCAGCTGGCACAACTGCTGCCGGTGGAGCCAGTGCTGCCCATGAGCCTGCTGGAGGTCGACGACCCTCTGCTGCGCCTGGAACGTATCCGCGACTGGCTGGATACCGTCATCCAGAGCCAAATGAGCTGATTTAGCTCCCACCTTTCAACGCTGCCACCAATGGCGGCAGCACTGCGTCACAGGGCATGTCCACCTTCAGTGACAGCATGTCATCTGCTCGAGTAGTTCCCTGGTTGATCGCCACTATCGGCTTTTGCTGATCTGCAGCCCAACGGCAGAAACGAAAACCGGAGTAGATCATCAGCGAGGAACCCACCACCAGCAGGGCATCGGACTGCTGCATCGCTGAAGCGGCCCTGGCCACCACCTCAGAAGGCACACTGCCCCCGAAAAACACCGCATTCGGTTTCAGAATCCCGCCGCACCGCTCACAATCACGCACCTGCAGACGGCTAAAATCCAGATCGTCCACATTGGCATCGCCATCCGGACCAATGCTCCCTGCCTGTTCTGCAAAACCCGGATTGTGTTGCTCCAGCCATTGCTGAATATCTTCCCGGTGGATCTCCTCACCACACGTCTGGCAGCTGACCCGGTCAATGCGACCGTGCAAATCAATCACCTCTCGACTTCCAGCGCGCTGGTGCAATCCGTCCACATTCTGTGTCACCAGCGACTGCACATAACAGAGGCTCTCCAGCTCTGCCAGGGCATAGTGGGATACACTGGGTCGGGCATCGCGCATAAAACGCCAGCCAACCATGTTGCGGGCCCAGAAGCGCTGCCGGGTCAGGAGGTCGGCTAGAAAATCCGCATGTTGTACAGGAGGTTTTCGCTGCCACTGACCATTGCTATCGCGGTAAGTGGGCACCCCCGCTGAGGCACTGATCCCCGCCCCGGTCAGCACCAGCAGGCGCGGGTGAGCAAGAACAAATTCCATCAATTGCCGATGTGCTTGATCATTATCCATGATGGGAGATTGTGCACCTGAGGGGCCGGAGCGGCAATGGCCACACAACGGCACTCAACCGGCTTCGGCACGATGAAAAATTGTCTATAAATAATCAGGACTTATCGATATTGCGGCGATATAATGCGCGGTCCTGAAATTACTACCTGTACAGAAAGCATGGATATCACGTCTTACATGACTGAGCTTGGCAAACAGGCCAGGGCCGCTGCCCGGCTGATTGCCACAGCCAACAGCGACACCAAAAATGCCGCACTGCTGGCCATTGCCCGCGCCATCGACAGTCATCGCAATGATTTACTGGCCGCCAATGCCAGGGATATGGAAAACGGTCGCGCCAATGGCCTGGATGCCGCACTGCTGGACCGCCTGGAGCTGAACGAGGCCCGTATCAATGCCATGATTGAGGGGCTGAAACAGGTGGCGGAGTTACCCGACCCAACCGGTGTCATCAGCGACCGTCAGGTACGCCCCAGCGGCATTGAACTGGCAAAAATGCGCGTGCCTCTGGGCGTCGTGGGTATCATTTACGAATCCCGTCCCAATGTCACTGTGGACGCCGCCAGTCTGTGCCTGAAATCCGGAAATGCCACCATCCTTCGCGGCGGCAGCGAGGCTATTCACTCCAATCGCGCCATTGCCGAGTGCATTTCCCTCGGCCTGGCGGAAACCGGCCTGCCGGAAGCTGCGGTACAGGTGATCGAGACTACCGACCGCGCCGCTGTCGGCGAATTGATTACCATGACTGAGTATGTCGATGTCATCGTACCCCGCGGCGGCAAGAGCCTCATCGAGCGCATCAGCCGCGAGGCGCGCGTGCCCGTGATTAAACACCTGGACGGCATCTGCCACGTCTATATCGACGACAAGGCCAACCTGGATATGGCCTTCAATATTGCATTGAACGCCAAAACCCATCGCTACGGTGTGTGTAATGCCATGGAAACCCTGCTGGTTGCCGAGGCAGTTGCCCCCGACATTCTGCCCCGGCTGGCAGATGCCTATCGAGCCAAAGGCGTAGAGTTGCGCGGCTGTGAGAAAACCCGGGCCATCATCGACTGCCTACCGGCAAGCGAAGAGGACTGGAGCACGGAATATCTGGCACCTATTCTTTCCATTAAGGTGGTGGCGAACATGGACGAGGCGATGGACCATATTGCCAATTATGGTTCCCATCACACGGAAGCCATTGTGACCAATGACGAAGCCCGCAGCAGCCGTTTTATCACAGAAGTGGATTCCAGTTCGGTGATGATCAACGCCTCAACCCGGTTTGCCGATGGTTTTGAGTATGGACTGGGTGCCGAAATTGGCATCTCCACTGACAAAATTCATGCCCGCGGCCCTGTCGGGCTCGAAGGTCTCACCTCACAGAAGTGGGTCGTTTATGGCCACGGTGAAATTCGCCAGTAGCGAGAGAAATTCTTGAACGATCTATCAGCAGAATTTCAGGATACTGGCATCGGTATCTTTGGCGGAACCTTTGACCCGGTACACATCGGTCATCTGCGTACGGCTTTGGAATTAAAGTACACGCTGGGACTGGCCGAAATGCGGATGATTCCCAGTGCCCGCCCCCCACACCGGGCTCAGCCACAAACCTCGGCGGACCATCGCCTAACCATGCTGAAGAGGGGCCTGGGTGATGAACCGGGCATGGTGGCCGACGACCGGGAGCTGCGCCGCGAGAGACCTTCCTTCACACTGGACACCCTGCTGGAAATCCGTTCAGAGGTAGGACCCGACACCCCCCTGTGCCTGTGTATCGGCATGGATGCCCTGGGTGAACTCAACACCTGGCATCGCTGGGAAGAATTTATGGGGCTGACCCACCTTGTGGTGGCCGCCCGCCCGGGCTGGCATCTGCCAACATCCGGAAAATTGGTGGATTTTGTGCATGAGCACCGGGTGCAGGATCACACATCGTGGAAAAACAGCCCCGCCGGCAAATTATTGATCGTTGAAATGACCCTGTTGCCCATTTCCGCCACCGGCATCCGCCAGGCGCGGGCACGAGGTGAATCCATCCGTTATCTGGTACCGGACAGCGTGATTGAGTACATTAACCAGAACCAGCTGTACAACACATAGGTATTGAATGAGTAATGAACTGATCGACATCGTGATAGACGCGCTGGAAGGCGTGAAAGGTAAGGATATTGTCACCCTGGATGTGAGCGAACTCACGGATGTCATGGACCATATTGTCGTCGCCAGCGGCACCTCCAACCGCCAGGTCAAGGCACTGGCCGACAACGTCGTGGAAGAAGGCAAAAAGGCCGGCTTCCGACCCATTGGTGTAGAGGGAATGGACACCGCCGAATGGGTGCTTGTGGATTATGGCGACCTGGTCGTGCATGTGATGCTGCCCACCACCCGCCAGTTTTACGACCTGGAAAAACTCTGGTCTGTCCGCCCGGCCGACCTCAAGGCCAGCGGCCACGAGGAATAATTACTCCATGCGGCTGAGAGTGCTTGCCGTGGGCACCAAAATGCCCGACTGGGTTTACACCGGCTGCAGGGAGTACCTCAAGCGACTGCCACCTGAACTAAACGTCGAAATCGTCGAGCTGCCCATGGGTCAGCGTGGCAAGGGCGCTGACATCCAACGCGCCATCGCCCGCGAAGGCGAAGCCATGCTCAAGGCCATTGGCGATCACGACCAGGTCATTGCGTTGGATGTGAAGGGCAAGCCCTGGGGAACAGAGGATCTTGCGGATCGGTTGCAGCAATGGCAGCTATCCGGCGACAACTTCAGCCTGTTGATTGGTGGCCCCGACGGCCTCGCACCGGAATGCCTAGCCCGGGCGAACATACGCTGGTCACTGTCCGCCCTGACCCTGCCACACCCGCTGGTGCGCATTGTGCTCGCCGAACAACTGTACCGCGCCTGGAGTATCAACGCCGGGCATCCCTACCACCGTTGACTAAATTTCTACTATACGATCAGAAAATTCAGGAAATTTTTCAATAAACCTTCGTTTATATCCGCTAGCTAGCACAACCGTTTTTACTTCTTCATTTTTGAACATCATATTCCCAAATTTACGCCACTCCCTTTCCATGTAATAGCTGTCTACATGGCCCACTGGCAAACTTAGATTAAATGGCTTTATAAAAGCCAAAATATGCATATTAAAAACCACGTCTAAGTTATAGATAGCCTCTGCCCTGTTTTTTGGTGCAGCGGGCATATAGCGCTCCGAGAGTCTGTAGCTTGCGTCTTTTTTTATAAAATGCTCGTAAATTCCTTTGTATGTGTTTTCGATATCTTGAATCAAAACTCTTCCAGCATTGCTCGTCCAATCGCCATCAAAATAGGGTATATACGTAACTGGCCTTGCATGCCTTTCAGCAAGTAGCTTTTTGGGAAGGGACAAACCAAATTTACCGTATTTTTTTGTATGCCAAGATAAACCTTTAAAAGGAATATCGGCATAACAGGTCATATTAGGCATGACCAAATTTTCGGTTAATACACTACCCGTATAATCAGTTGTTATAGTCACTTCTCCCCAACCGACCCTGTGAGGGGGATGAGAAATACATTTTAAGGACAATATTTTTATTAAAGTTGAGAAGTTTTCCTCATCGGATAAAGGATTTTTTTGTCCACAAAAATGGAAGAGCTCATCTGAAGTGTAAGGGTTATCTATATTGTTAACTTCATCCATGAATTTTTGCTCACAACCGTGGAATTAAAACCTACCTCCATCCTAGCAGACAGAGCAACAGCGCTAACAATAAAACCACTCCCCAAAATATCACTAATTGTCCAGTGTATCTTGATGGACGCATAGCTGACACCATTCCCATAAGGCTGACAATACCCAAAGCCATCCCCCCTATGCGGGAAACACCGGCGGCGATATCCGCACCACCAGCCATAGCGTAGTAACCCGCACAGGCAATCAGCGGGACCATCAGAATGACCGCTATTTTCAACAGGTTTTCCAGCCACACTGATCGGCTCACAACGATGCCTCAGGTGTTCGATGAACCATCAGAAAGCGGACCTCGACCGGGGCTGTACGGGTTATCGTAAAAGACATTAATGGACTCTCAGTCACGGCAAATACAGCAAACTTTGCTGCGCCAATCATTCCTCTTCATCGGGCACAAAAATCAGTGCATCGGAATTAATGCAATAACGCAGACCGGTGGGTGCCGGGCCATCATTGAAGACATGGCCAAGATGTTCGCCGCAGGCGGAAAGCACTTCGGTTCGCTTACCCAGCCATGACCAGTCATCTTCCAGCAGAATATTGCCCTTGTCGGACACTTCCCAAAAACTGGGCCACCCGGTGCCGGATTTAAATTTTTGTTCAGAGCGAAATACAGGGATACGGCAGCCAGCCGTCACATAGGTACCCTTGCGCTTGTTGTTAAGCAGCTCACCGGTGAAGGCCCGCTCGGTACCCTGGCGCCAAAGAATGTTGTACTGCTCCGGGGTCAACAGTTGTTTCCAGATGGCTTTGGGAATGGTGTCGAGATCACGACCAGTCTCAATCAGCTGTTTTGCCTGTGCCACCGTCATATCGGCGGCCTGGGAGGGTAAGGCAAAGAGGGACAGCATGGCAAACAGGGCAAAAATCAGATTCTTCATAATAACGCTCTACGGGTTAATCTGAAGTTTTGACCACACTGAAGCGGCGGTGTTCATGCACCGGCATTTTTTGTCTGAGCTTACGCAAATAATTGAGGTTAATATCCGCACTGACCACACCCGGGCCCTCCGCCATATCGGATAACACCACCCCCCAGGGATCAATAATCGCTGAACCACCCCAGGTGGGGCGTTTCTCGTGATAGCGATCGCCCATATTCGCCCCCACCACATAGCAGAGGTTTTCCACCGCCCGTGCCCGCAGTAATAGCTCCCAGTGCGATTCACCGGTGGCCGAGGTAAAAGCCGATGGCACCAGAAGAATCTCGGCACCCCCGGCCGCGAGGTGGCGATACAGTTCAGGAAAGCGCAGGTCGTAACAAACCGTCAATCCCAGCTTGCCAAGCGGCGTATCAACCACCACCGGTTCACTGCCATGACAGTAATCATCCGATTCCCGGTAACTACCTCTGGCATCATTCACATCGACATCAAACAGGTGGATTTTCTGGTAGCAGGCCACTTCCTCGCCCTGCGGATTGACCACAAAGCAGCTGGCTGCTGCACGATTGTCCCCACCCGTTTCCGCATCAACAGCCACCGGAATCGTGCCGCCCACCAGCCACACGCTGTGCTGCCGGGCCATGCGTGCCAGAAATTGCCTTGCCGGGCCGGAGGCATCGCGTTCGTTCCTGGCAATCTCCGCTATGTCGCGGCAACCGTGGTAGGCAAAATACTCGGGAAGGACCAGCAGCTCTGAACCCTGCTCCACTGCCTGCGCAATTAATGCCGCCGCCTGCTGCAGGTTGCTGTCCAGGCTGCCGCCACTGGTCATCTGCACTGCGGCGATACGGCTCATATTATTTGCCTCCACCGTCACTGAAGATTTTTTCCACATCCACCTCTGGATCATCCCAGGGCCCGGTGATGTGATAGCTGATGCTCGACAATTTATCGACCTGCTTCTCAAAAATCTTACCGGTGATATAGACCCCGGCAGCAGCGGGCAAACCACCCACCAGCGCTGCCACCCAGGGCAGGTTGGTGCCCACCGGCAAAGTGGTCACCAGATTGGCATCTATGTCCTCGCGGATAAGGTTGGCAGTGCCGTTCATCTTGAAACGGCCGGAGGGCATTTTTACCACCAGCGGTGGATCAAAGCTCATGTTGCCGGCGTCGAATACCAGACCACCCTTCATCTCATCAAAGCTCATACCTTTTTCAAACAGGTCGGAAAAATCCAGGCTCAGGCGGCGCAACCAGTTATCAAAATTAAACAGGCTGATCAGCCTGAGCAGGGCATTGGCAGCACCGGCGGGCGATTTGTAGAAGCGCCCTTTTTCTATCTGCAGGGACATGGCGCCATTGAGCTGAGAGGGCTTGATTTCCCAGGGTTTGCCGCTCCAGCCCAAGTCGGCAAAAAAGAGGGCATCTTTACTTTCCAACGCCGCGGGCGTGCCCCAGGCCTCCATAACCTCCCCCACATCCCCAGCCTGCAGCATGCCGCTGAACTGACTATAGTGAACGCCCGCCTGACGCTCCCACAACAACGTGGTCTCGACCTCGTCACCGCCCAGACGCAGCCCTTTCAGGTTGGCATCAATCCCCGAAAACAGCACGCCGTGAGGAGTCGGTTCAGATCGAAATTTCGCATAACCTAGGCGGAAATCACCTACGGAAAAGTCCTGAATGGAGGCTTCCATTAACGGGAAGCTGGAGGGATCCAAGTCCTGTGCTTCAGCCTCTCCTTCGGGGGGCGAAGGCAATACCAGTTTTTCGAGATCCAGCCTGATCGGTCGAGCGGTGTCTGTGGGTACCAAAGCCTGACCTGCCGCTTCATTGCTGGCCAACACCACCTGCCAGTCACCATCCACATAGCGTCCACTGGCGACTGCCCCCGTGACTTCAAGGCCAGCCACTTCCAGACTGGCTATGCGCCCGTCGAACAGGGTCTTAAGCGACTGTTCCTGATTGGTTTTTTCACCCACCAGTTCAGCAAAGTAGGGCATCCACTCTGTCAGGGAGAAATGCTCCATTTCACCAGTAATGCGGAATTGCCCCTCTCCCGGCAGTTCCGCATCCTCACTGTAGACAGCTAGCAGGCTTCGTCGCAACGAACTACCGCGCAATTGCAGGTGCGCACTGACACCGCCTTCCGCGGTAATCTGGATATCCTGAAGATCACTGATGGCTACATCCACCTTGATACCCCTGGAAGCTGAAGCGACCTTGGCAAAGGGTGCAGGCAAGTCAATGGTTGCGCCTTGTAACTGGCTGTTGACCTGTAAGCGGATGGGCGCGCCAGCGTCTATCAAAGGCACATTGAGCCGAGCCTCCACATCCGTTTTACCCTGTAGAATGCGCTTGGAATCCAGCTTAATAAACTCACTCAGCGCCTGCATGTCCAGCTGCCCACGACCGCTCACTAGCAGGTTATCCTTGCCGGTGGTGATATCTGCCACCAACGGCTCACCCCAGAACTGCCCTTGCAACCCGTTGGCATACAACCCTTTCCCGTCGCGGTAGCTCAACCTGCCCCGTAGCTGGGAAAAGCGGATATCGGTATCCGGCAACCCCAGATAGGCGTCGCTCAAATCGGCATCGACTGCGTAGTCACCTTCCGTACCATCCTGTGATAGTGGAATACGCAGATCCAGATCAATTTTTGAGGGACCGGAAATATCCCAGTTGACCACACCCGCCACCCGGGAGCGCAGGGGCGACTTTGCCAACACGGCCACGGCTTCCCCGGCATCGGCATCGATATTCGCCCTGACAAAGAGCTGTTGCCCAGTGTCTCCCGGTGTTGAGCGCAACAGCACTTCCCCGCGTTTGACGCGGGTGTTGCCAAGGGTGCCACCGACAATATCTACATTGAGTTCACCGTTATCCAATGTCATGGCGCTACTGAGATGCTCCAGGGGCGGCCAGTCCGGTTGAAACTGCAACGTGCCATCGGCTACCCGCAGGTAGAGCTGGATGGATCGCATCCCTTTTTCGCCACCGATCAGGGGACCGCGCCAGACAAACCCCACTTCCGGAACGGCCATCTCACCCAGCGCACCATCGAGCCAGTCCAACAGTCCCTGGTTGAGAGTGGCAGGCAGGTAGCGCTGACGGTAGCGGCTATGGGTATCTCGCACCCCCACCATCAGGTACATTTCCGGCTTCAGTTCAGGTCGGGCTATGGGAATATCCAGGTAGAGATGGGCGTTGCCTTCACCTTCTTCGCCACCCATGTCGATCCTGCCACTGGCAATTTTCAGCCGATGGTTTTCCCCATCCCAGAGCCAGCGCAATTGCCCCCTGAAGCTGCTGTGCTCCATGTAGTCATCAAAGACTTTGGGGTAATACAATGCCAGCCCATTGGGGCTATCCAGATCGAGGAATCCACTGGCGTTGACCGTTTCCACATAACCATTCAACTGACGCGCCCCCGGTGCACCATGCCAGGAGTGGATAGCGACATTCTCCAGATTAGCCTTCACTTTCACCTCTGGATGTTCGCCGTCGAGATCGAGATCGAGATGCACTGCCCGCAAGGCGCCACTGGGCTGTGTATCCAAGAGCATCTCTTCCAGCTTTGGTGAGGCGAGCCCGGTCTGAACCATCAGGTCGTCGACCAGTGACAGGTTAATCTGGCTCAACGCCATGGAGCCCTGCCCCCAGAGCGCGCCAACTTTCTGTTCATAGTTGACCGTTAAGGGCTCAATCGCCACATCGCCCCAGTCAAAATCCAGTCCCTGCAGGCGCAAACCCCAGCTCTCGCCCGGATCAAACCAGCCCGTGATATCCGTTTTGAACTGAGTCACTGGCGGCACATCTTCCAGCCAGTTAAGGGGAATTTCTGCGGCGGACAGGCGTCCCACCAGCTCCGCCTTGCCACCCTTGGTCAGATCAATCCAGATATCGCCTTCGATATCAGTTTCAATATCTCCAACCCGCTCCACCAGGTCGGGGAACCAGCTTTTGGCCAGGGCGCTAAACGAACCGCTGAGGTCCACGCGATTGATACTCAAGTAACCCGCCGCCTTGAGTTTATCCAACTTGGCCGGATTGCCCTCCGCCTCCACAATCAGGCTCGCTGCCTGCTCGTGACCGGTGAGGCTCAGGCCGGCCATTAACCGGTGAAAGTCGCCGCTGTTTTCCAGCAGAATATCGCGGCCTTCAAGGCTTGCGTGCGTGCCGGAATAAAAATTCAGGTGGGCGATAATCTTGTCCACTCCCAGCAAGTCACTATCAAACAGCATGTTCAGGAGCGTACTGGGATCTTTCTCCGATTGTTTTTCCGGCAGGGTGAGATGGCTGATGGACCAGCCTCCAGTGGCATCCTCCTGCAGTGACAACTGCACGCCACCCACCCACAGTTCCCGCCACACCAGCTGCCTTGCCAGCACACTGCGCAGCAGGTCCACTTCCAGGGTAATGCGCTCCAGTTGAATGGACGGCTCTGGCGCCCCCGGGGTACGTATTGACAGATCCAGCGCCGTCACCCTGGGTTTCAGGCGCCGCCATTCACCCAGCAACTGCTGGCTTTCCACCTGCAGACCCAGCTTTTCCGAGGCGAAGTAGTTAATTTCGGCACGATAATTATCGAGGCTGCCAATAGTTTCTCGCCCCAGTGACACGAGCACAGCAATGCCAATGACCGACAGAGCAGTCAACATCAATAAACGTCTGGTCAGGAATTTCAGAACCCGGCTGCCGTTCAAAACCAGCTCCGGGCAATGGCTTTAATATGGGTCAGTGTCATGCTGTCTGCCGGGTCCTTGGAAGCACACCTTTCAGGTGGTAGATAGTTACCATGGCACCCATGATACTCGAGCAGCATAAAAATAAAATAACAGGCATATGGCCTCAAAAAATCTGCTTCGAACCGTGGTTCTATATCGGAATAATGTCGTATTGGTCGCGGCTATACATAGACTCCACACGGAACTGGATAGTTCGGCCCACGAAGCCTTCCAGGTCCGCCACATAGGCTGAGTCCTCATCCAGCAGGCGATCGATCACCACCGGCGCGGCCAGCACCAGAAAACCCTCGCATTCAAAGGTCCGCGCTTCTCTCAGCAGCTCCCGGAGAATTTCATAACAGACGGTTTCCGCCGATTTCAGGCTACCCTTGCCATCGCACACCGGGCAGGCCTCGCACAGCAATTGGCCCAAGCTCTCACTGGTTCGCTTGCGGGTCATTTCCACCAGCCCCAACTCGGACACACTGACAACTGCCGTTTTGGCGCGATCCCGGGACAGGGCTTTCTCCAGTGCCCGCAGTACCTGGCGCCGGTGTTCCGGGTCCTGCATATCAATAAAGTCGATGATGATAATGCCACCCAGATTGCGCAGCCTCAGTTGCCGGGCAATGGTCGCCGTAGCCTCCAGGTTGGTATTGAATATCGTCTCTTCCAGGTTGCGCTTGCCGACGAATGCACCGGTATTGATGTCGATGGTGGTCATCGCCTCGGTCTGATCGATGACCAGATATCCCCCGGATTTCAGCGGCACCTTTTTCTCCAGGGCACGGCTGATTTCATCTTCCACCCCGTAGAGGTAAAACAGTGGTCGGTCCGCCGAGTAGCATTCAATCAGCCCCACCATGTCCGGGTTGAACTGAGCGGCAAAGTCGCACAGCTTGGCATAGGCTTCACCTGAATCCACCCGTACTTTTTCCACTAATGGCTGGGGCATGTCACGCATGGAACGCAGGTAAAGGGGTAGATCTTCATAGACAGTAGCTGGCGCCTGTACCTGCCCGGCTTTGTCGTGTACATGGGACCAAAGGCGATGCAGGTACTGAATATCCTTGCCCAGTTCCTCCACATCGACCCCTTCGGCAGCCGTACGGATAATGTAGCCACCCCTGGTTTCCATACCCGTCAACGCTTGCTCCATGCCACTGATCAAGCGTTCGCGCTCGGCTTCATCCTCAATGCGCTGGGAAATACCGAGGTGGTCGACTTCCGGCATATAGACGAGGTATCGGGAAGAGACCGTGAGACGGGTGGAAAGCCGCGCGCCCTTGGTACTGATGGGGTCCTTGATGACCTGCGCCACCACCGACTGACCTTCGCGAAGGCACTGCACGATGTCCCATGAAGCCCCGTTGTCTCCAGGGGCTGAAGGTTTGTGAATATCATCCACGTGAATAAAGCCGGCCTTTTCCAGACCAATATCCACGAAAGCCGCCTGCATGCCCGGCAGCACGCGCACCACTTTTCCCTTGTAGATATTACCAACAATGCCACGGCTGGAGGTGCGCTCCACCATCACGTCCTGAAGCACGCCGTTTTCCACCAGCGCCACCCGGGTTTCCATGGGCGTGATATTAATGAGAATTTCCGAACTCATGTCGACTCCCACCAGGACAAATCAAACGCCGATAACAGGTCACAGGTCTCAGCCAGCGGCAGTCCCACAACCCCCGAATAACTGCCCTGAATCGACGTAATAAAGACCGCGCCATAACCCTGAATGCCATAGCCCCCGGCTTTGTCGGCGGGTTCGCCGGTATCCCAGTAACGCTGGCATTCCGCTTCGTCGATTACCCTGAATCGAACCTCCGTTTCCGACAGGCGGGATTCACAGCGGGATGCATCGCATAGTGCAACAGCCGACAGCACGTGGTGACTTTTGCCAGACAGGCGTCTCAGCATAACCACGGCCTCATCCCGGTTAGCCGGTTTACCAAAGATTTCTCCCTCACACACCACCGTGGTATCGGCAGCCAATACCGGTTTGCCCTGCTCCCGACTGGCATTCCAGCCAGCCCTGGCTTTTTCCAGCGCCATTCTCACCACGTAGTGCTCCGGTAACTCTCCGGGCATGGGTGTTTCATCAAGATTCACCGGCGCGACCTTAAAGTGGCAACCAATCTGCTGCAGCAGCTCCCGGCGCCGGGGGGAAGCCGAAGCCAGAACAAACTCAGCGCTGGACTCTGTGCTTACCATGGCAAATTCTCTCCCGACACCCGGTTCAGGATGAGGAAATTTCTTCATCTTCGTAGGCTTCCGATGTACCAAATTTGGCTAACACCCAGGCCAGCAAGGGCCAGATCAGCAACGAAGAAACCGCAGGTGCCATCACCAGCTCACCCTGCCAGGTGGGCCTCAGCATTAACGTAGTGCTGTGTACCAGCAGTTGATGCAGCAACACCAGCGGAAACACCAGGAACAATTGATGAAAAATAGTCATGTACTGAAAGCGCTGCTGCAACAATCGAAGCAGATAGGCGCAGAGGGCAAAAGACATGGCATGCCGGCCAATCAGTTCACCCATCACCAGGTCCAGCATCAGACCGCACATCCATGCGAAGGCAATACCGTGGAAGGACGGTGCCCTGAACAGCCAGTAGATCGCCACCAGGAACACGAACTGGGGGCGCCAATGTGCCATCGCCACAGACAATGGCAGAATTTGCAGCATCAATGCCAGCACAAGACTGAGTGCGCTCCAGAAATAGATAGACGGATCAGTCTCTTCCAATTTCACCGTCTCCCAAGGTTTCCACTTCGGAAAACAACAGTAATAAATGACGGCTGCGACCAATGCGCGCAGAGGGCTTAAGCTTGACGGACAAGTAGGGTTCGCCGGCAACGGTCTGCACTTCCGTGACCTCACCCACCGGGTATCCCACAGGAAAGCGCCCGCCCAGCCCGGAACTGACCAACCGATCACCTACCACAATATCCATGGTCGGAGGCACATAGCGCAGAGATAATTGGTTGTAATCGCCACTGCCTTCGGCGATTGAACGATCGCCGTTGCGCAATGTCTGTACCGGCAGCGCGTGGGCCGTATCTGTCACCAGCAGCACCTTGCTGCTGCTGCGGTGTACTTCCACCACCTGCCCCATCAGGCCATCGGCATCAAGCAGTGCCTGACCAACATACACACCGTTTTCCTCACCACGGTTGATAAGGATGGTGTGCCGGGTCGGGTCCGGCGACACGCCGATCAACTCCGCCACCAGCACCTGATCTTTGAGCATTTCTGTGGCATTAAGCAAATTGCGCAGGCGCACGTTCTCGGCCACCACTTCCGTGGTGCGCTGCATACGACCATTGAGGATGAGCAACTCGGTACGCAGCTGTTCGTTTTCCTCTTCGAGCTGCTGGCGACTGACCACTGACTCATCGCCAAACTCACTCAGGCGGGCGGGAATATTCGTGATCCAGTAGAGGGGCACTGTGGCCTCGGCCACCCACTTGCGGGCAGGCTGAAGCCAGGGCGTAAAACTGTCGATTGCCAGCAGCAGCAGGGACGCGGCTACCAGAAACAGCACTCTACGCCCCGAGGAAGCACCCTTGGAAAACAGGTTTTTAATAGTGACACCCCTTCATTATTGGAGATATTCCCGGGGCCGGAACACAGACAGGCCGGTCAGTGTGAGGACGACATGACATCCATACGGCGTTTGTCCATGATTTCCAGCGCCTTACCGCCGCCACGGGCAACACAGGTCAGTGGATCTTCGGCCACAATCACCGGCAGGCCGGTTTCATGGGTCAGCAAGCGATCCAGATCGCGCAGCAGTGCGCCACCACCTGTCAGCACTATACCGGTCTCGGCAATATCTGATGCCAGTTCCGGAGGTGACTGCTCCAGAACCCGCTTGACCGCCTGAACGATGGCCGCCAGCGGTTCCTGCAACGCTTCCAGAATTTCATCGCTGTTGAGCGTAAAGCTTTTTGGCACACCTTCGGCAAGATTACGGCCACGCACGTCGATCTCGCGCACCTCACTGGCCGGGTAGGCACTGCCAATTTCCATCTTGATGCGCTCGGCGGTGGTATCGCCGATCACGCTGCCATATTTGCGGCGCACATAGTTGCTGATGGATTCATCAAAACGGTCGCCGCCAATGCGAACGGAATCGGAAAACACAACGCCGTTTAATGACAGAATGGCAATTTCGGTAGTACCGCCACCGATATCCACCACCATGGAACCGCAGGCTTCATCCACTGGCATCCCGGCACCAATCGCCGCAGCCATTGGCTCCTCGATCAGAAACACCTCGCGGGCACCAGCACTATAGGCAGATTCGCGGATGGCGCGCTTTTCCACTTCTGTCGCCATACAGGGCACACAGATCAGCACCCGGGGGCTGGGGGGAATCAGACTGTGGGAATGCACTTTCTTGATAAAGTGCTGCAGCATTTTTTCTGTGACCTGGAAGTCGGCGATCACGCCGTCTTTCATGGGGCGAATCGCTGTAATGTTGCCAGGCGTCCGGCCCAGCATGCGCTTGGCTTCCACCCCAACGGCTTCCACCACTTTCTGACCATGATGGTGACGAATCGCAACCACTGATGGCTCGTTGAGAACAATGCCCTTCTCGCGCACATAAATCAGAGTATTGGCGGTGCCCAAATCGATGGACAGGTCGTTGGAGAAAACACCGCGCAGTCTTTTCAGCATCTATCTTTTCCCTTGTTGGCACAGCACTTCTTCGCGTGCGGGCCGATGGTTCCGAAAACTCGCGACTCTATCAATCGGAGCAGTTGAGGGCAAGGTTTAAGTCCTTGATCCCGTAGAAAAATCAGTATCAAAATGCCGTTTCACAGTACCCCTGCCGAAACGGATGTGGTAACTTACGCCCCCTCATTTCGTCAGGCCGGAAAACCGGCACTGGCCGTCTCTGTCAACAGCGCAGAAACTATACCATGACTATCGAACGTGCAGACATCGAAAAGCTCGCAGAACTGGCGCGCATTGAACTGAATGAAGCGACTATCACCGAGACCACCCGCAGTATTGCCGACGTGCTTGCCCTGGTGGACCAGTTGCAGGCTGCCGACACCGACGGTGTGGAGCCCATGGCTCACCCCACAGATGCCGTGCAGCGCCTGCGGCCCGACGAGGTCACAGAAACCAACCAGCGGGAGGCTTTCCAGGCCATCGCGCCCGCAACCGAAGAGGGCCTGTACCTGGTCCCCAAAGTGATCGAGTGAGGCAGCCGGTCCATCATGCATAACAAAACCCTTGCCGACATCATTGTCGGCCTGAACAATGGTGACTTTTCCAGCGTGGAAGTCACACAACATTTTCTTGGCCGTATCAAGGCAATGGACGGTCAGTACAATAGCTTTGTGACCGTCACCGAAGATGCAGCCCTGGCCAAAGCCGCCGCGGCAGACCAGCTGCGGGCTTCGGGCAATAGCACCGTCCTGTGCGGTGTGCCCATTGCCCACAAGGACATCTTCTGTACCAACGGCGTACGCACCAGTTGCGGCTCGAAAATGCTCGACAACTTTGTGCCACCATACGATGCCACCGTGGTAGACAACTTCTCCCGCGCCGGTACGATCGTGCTGGGCAAAACCAATATGGACGAGTTCGCCATGGGCTCCTCCAACGAAACCAGCTACTACGGGGCGGTAAAAAACCCCTGGGATACCAACTGCGTACCCGGCGGCTCCTCAGGCGGCTCTGCAGCCGCAGTGGCGGCACGACTAACACCAGCGGCCACGGCCACCGACACCGGCGGCTCCATTCGCCAACCCGCCGCCCTGTGTGGCATTACCGGCCTGAAGCCCACCTACGGGCGGGTATCGCGCTGGGGCATGATTGCCTTTGCCTCCAGCCTTGATCAAGGCGGCCCCATGGCACGCACTGCCGA
>JALRJN010000008.1 GCA_023261185.1 Porticoccus sp. | reverse complement strand
GTGGCCGAACAATCATACCGGCGCCAAAGGTGGCCAGGCTGGCCAGCAGCGCCGTTGTCGGGTTTTCTGGTGGAAAGAACAGTGGGCCGAACCAGACCGCTAATGCGGCGAAGGTGAGAAAGTCATACCACTCCAGAAAAGTGCCGAAGCAGGCGGCGGCAGCAACGCGGGTTCGGGAGTTTTTGATGTGCAGGTGCTGTTCGGTCATGGTGTCGTCAACTGCGGAAAATGAAATAGACAGCACCCATCAGGCATAAGCCGGCCCACAGGTAATCGAGTTTGACGTCCTCGCCCATGTAGAAGACGGAAAAGGGTACAAAGACCAACAGGGTAATCACTTCCTGGGTAATTTTGAGCTGTGGAAGAGAAAGCTCGGTGTGGCCAATGCGGTTGGCAGGCACCTGAAAGACGTATTCAGCCAACGCGATCCCCCAGCTTAACAGGGCGGCAATCCACCAGGGCTTATCTGCCAGGTTGCGCAGGTGGGCGTACCAGGCGAAGGTCATGAAGATATTAGAGAGGACGAGCAGCCCGACAAACTGCAGCGATGGCGGGAGCCAGGGAAACATCGCAGACATGGCAACGTGATCTGAAGCAAAAAACCGGATTATCCGTTAGTCTTCGCTTTTACGCATGACGTGTGATGAGTCGGGGAGTGTATGGCAACCGTTCGTGAGGACCTGCAGGATCAGATTATTGCAATCCGGGAAACCGTGGTGGACGGTTGGAAGGATTTCAAATCCTTTATGCAGGAAACCTGGCCTGCGCTGACCATTTTGCTGCTGATTCTGATCGTTGCGTTGTGGGTGGCTGATCCTGCACCACCCCGGGAGATTTGGGCAGCAACGGGCCCCGCGGGTAGTTCAAATGAGGTCCTCGGTAAAAGGTACGCCAGCTATTTTGCAGAGCGTGGCGTGACCTTGCATCTGGTGCCTACCGAAGGTTCCGTTGAAAATGTCCATCGATTACAGGATCCACAGGACAAAGTGATGGCGGGCTTTGTCATGGCAGGCGCTGCACCTCATCATGCCAAAGGAATTCAGACCTTGGGCAGTATCAATTATCAGCCGCTCTGGTGTTTTTATCGTAGTCCGGTGCCACTTCCCATCAAGGAACGGGAGACGCTAATTTTGAGTCACAACGTCAATATGGGTACAACCAACAGCGGTACCCATCTATTGATGCAGGAAATGCTGAAACTCAATGGCATCAACGGAGATCTGTCCAAGTTTAAACAGTATCCCGATGAACAGGCGATCGAGATGCTGCGAGATGGTCGGTTGGACTCGGTCTGTATTGTCGATACCTATGAATCGCCGAATGTGCAGAAACTGCTGAAAATTCCGGGCTTGCAACTGTCGGCATTCGAACGGGCGGAGGCCTATGCGCGTATGGTGCCGGCGCTTGAAATGGTCACGATCCCGGAGGGGGCACTGGATCTGCCCACAAATCGTCCGTCTACGTCATCCCCGATGATTGCCACAACGACCGAAATCCTGATTGACGAACGCTTGCATCCGGCCATACAAACCTTGTTTCTGATGGCGGCTAAAGACATCAATGGCAAGGAAAGCTTTTTCTCGAAAGAGGGGCAGTTCCCGGTGTTCATGGATAGCTCGCAACACCGGAGCAAAGAGGCACAGATTTTCTATGAGAAAGGGACGCCCCTTTTGATGGAGGTGCTACCTTTCTGGCTGGCCGAGTTTATCCGGCGGCTCGTCATTACCTTGTTGCCCTTCTTTGCCGTGGCTTATCCGGTTATTCGTTCGATGCCGAATTACCACAAGAACCGGGTGCGGGGCAAAATCAACCGGATGTATGGCGCCCTAAAGTTTTTTGAGCAGTCTCTGGTGACTGCCTATGACCCCGGGCAAAAGGCGAGCTATCTTGCTCAGCTGGATGCCATGGAGCGCGATGCGCTGGGTATGAAAGTCCCCAAGTCAGTGGCCAGTGACTATTACACGCTACGCAGCTCAATCGATTTTGTGCGTAATTGTGTGCTGCGTGATAGTTACAATGCGCACGCAGCCCCAACCCAGCCGTCTGCTTCGATCGAGACGGCGGCTGACGATGGGGATGGTGATGATGTCTGAATGGGTTTAGTAGCCGCCGCGGATGTCCGGATTGTTCAGTGTGTCATTCGGTGTATAGACCGAGCCCCCCCAGTTGGCCTGCAGGTCGTAACCTGATTCGCCGACGAGGTAAGTGACGATGTTCGGGTTGATCGATTGTTGCATACCACCTGAACCTGCAGAAATATTGGCATTCACATCACCACCCACGCCTTTGGCCGCAGTAAATTGTTTGATGGCTGCTTCATTTTTGAAAATGATGACCTGATATTGTTTCTGGAAGCCTGCACCCGCGCCTTCGCCGGCTTTACGTTCCATCATGAAGACCGGCTTCTGCCCGGGCTGGAAGAGGGCACCGTCACCATTGGAGAGTACGACCAGAATAATGTTCACGTTGGTCGCATTAAACACCGCGTAACCAGCGCTGTTGCGAATTTCTTCGGCCGCTTTCGGGTTCTTGCGAATCAGTTCATCAACTCCGGAGCGCGCCATTTTGAGAATGGCTTCACGTTTACTGACGACTTGCGCATCAGTCAGCGGCTGACCGTTGCTTTGCGTGGTCTGGCAGGCGGTCAGGGAAAGGACGGCGGCACAGAGCGCGGTCGAGATAAGACGGGATGCTTGCATGGCGGCACCATCGGAATAGTTAAGATTGCTGCGCAAGTTACACAAAAAGCGGTGGCTTGTCATCTCATTGCGTCCTCATACGGAAACGCAGACTGCCAATTTGTGAACTCTTGGTTATCATTGCAGCATGAACTATGCCGA
>JALRJN010000094.1 GCA_023261185.1 Porticoccus sp. | reverse complement strand
TTCCCAAAGCCCACCTGCTGGGCCAGTCCATGGGTGGCAAGGTGGGTATGCAGGTGGCACTCAACCAATCTGAGAAGGTGGACAAACTGATCGTGGCCGATATCGCCCCGGTAGACTACACACCGGATCGCCACGGCGGTGTGCTGGAGGGCCTGAAATCCCTGGCGCAGGCCCGCCCGACTTCTCGCCAACAGGCTAATGCATTGCTGGCGGAACATGTGGAAGACTCTGGGGTACGCGCCTTTCTGCTCAAAAACCTGGTGCGCGCCGACGACGGCCATTTTGATCTGCGGCTGTATCTGGAAGGTATTCTTGCCAACTATTACGACACCCTGACACTGGCACCAACAGGCACCCCCTTCAACGGCCCCACCCTGTTTATCAAGGGTGCCGATTCAGCCTATATTCAGGACAAGCACCGGGAAACAGTCATGCAACTGTTCCCCAACGCCCAACTGAAAATAATCAACAATGCCGGCCACTGGTTACACGCCGAGAAACCCGACACTTTTAACCGCATCGTCACCCAGTTTCTCGCGGGTAATCACGACTAGACGGCACAAACCTAAAAATTGTTTATAACCATTTTTGAACAATTTATCTGATTGCCCTTTCTCTTTTTCAGTAGCCACAAGCTGTATAACATCGTGGGACTCAGGCTAACCCATTGAATTTTATCAAGGGTGGGTTATATTCAATGGACCAAAGGATTTGTCTTTCAACACAGGAAGTAGCTTGTTTTGTCTCCAATAAAATTCCCATCAAAACCCCTTACAAACCACGTGGTTAAAGGCTTTCAGCCAGAGCACAGACTTGAGTGTTCCTGTGTTATAAGGCCATAGGCTTTTGAATTTACTGTTAGATTTTAAGGAATAAAATGAACACAACAAAAATCCATATAATTGCAAGGGACTTATTAGCAGAGCTTAAGCGTGTTGGCACAGTTTCTCTACTTCAGCAAGCCATGCAAGCATTGCAGCAACATATTAGCCAGCCCCAACAACCCAATCACCAGCAACAACTATCATCACACTTAACGAACTTATACAACAGGCTAGAAGCATCACCAATAGATGATTACAGCCCGGCATGGCGAGATGCCATGGTTGAGTTAGGAGTGAATGAAGAATTTGGCTCTAAATTAGAAACAAAAATCAAAGAAATTTTTGAAAGAAACCAGATCACCCTTCAAACAGCACTTGAAGAATTAACAAAAATACATAAAAAAATAAGTGACACTGAAAGCAACTTAACAGGCCTAGTAAACGGTTTAGAGTATTTTGGTGTGGGCGAAGACATATTAACTGAAAATGAATGCGAAGTTGGTGTAATAGTCCCTCGCTCATATGTTCATGACAATATGAAAGCGTTCGGGGCTGAGCTAGTCGAGCTTGAAAAAACATTATTGGTGTTTTCAGAATTGGCCACAGGACAACGTGAGCCGTTAAGAATTCGGCAAATTTCATCTAGTGAATTGTCAGTATTTTTACAATACCTACCAGAAGTAGGTGCGTGTGTTGCTATAGCAGTAGAGAGAATTGTTGCTCTGTACAAACAATTACTCGAAATTAAGAAATTAAAAAAAGAGCTAGTCGCACAAAAAGTTCCTGAAGATCAACTGACAGGCATTGACACTCATGCTGCTTCAATTGTTAGTCCTGCGTTAGACAAATTAGCGACTGAGTTATTAGAAAAATATGGGAGTCATCTTGATCAATCTAGAAAAAATGAAGTTTCAATAGAAGTCAGGCACTCACTCAATAAACTTGCAAATCGGATTGATCGTGGCTTCAACATAGAGTTGCGAGTAAGCCCAATTGAAGAAGAGGAAGCGTCTGACGAAGAAGAAACAGCTGAAGAAGACGCCACAAAAGAAGCCATAAAACAAATAATTAAGTCTGGTTCAAAAATCAATCACCTAGAACAAACTGGAGAGCCAGTGCTATTTCTTCCAGAAAAAGAAGAAGATACGGAAAAATAATCTAAAAATCAGCTCCAGCGGAAAACTAACCCGCTCCACCTTTCGGCTACACGGGTAGTTTTCCTCTCTGCAAAGCGTTATGCGTAAAAAGGAACCGTTTGAACCATGAAGCCAAGAATCAGCATGATCACTCTCGGAGTTCGCGATCTGGACGCAGCGATAACTTTTTATGAGAAAGGACTGGGCTTCCCTCGAATGGATTCCCCACCCGAAGTAGCCTTTTTTACGCTGAATGGTACCTGGCTTGGTTTATATGATCGCAAAGCATTGGCAGAGGATGCCCAGGTCGCAGCAGAAGGCAATGGGTTCGAAGGCTTTTCACTGGCCCATAACGTGGCATCAGAAAATGAAGTTGATGAGGTAGTGGCGCAGGCCGTGGCTGCCGGGGCAACACTGGTAAAAAAGCCTCAGAAGGTATTTTGGGGCGGCTACAGTGGTTACTTCAAGGATCTTGATGGCCATCTATGGGAAGTGGCCTATAACCCGCTGTTCTGGGTCGGCCCAAATGATGAAAGTTAATAGCAAGACTCTAATTATTGACCCGTGACTGTTACGGGCCCCAGCCCTTCGAACTGCGCCCGGCTTGCCTGCGTGTTAGCTGTTTTTTTTAAGCGACAGCCACACAAATTCCTTTTATGATTTCCGCGCTCACAGTGAAGCCGATAATCCGTCGTCCTTTCGGACCCTGATAACCCCGACTGCCCTGGAGTGCTGCGCTTTTTGCCACAGCCTGAACCCGGGAAAGGGGCTTCTCCTTAACCGATAGTATCCCTCGGCCTTTGGCCAAACGATATGTGTGGGTGACCCCATGTTGAGTTATCGCCACGGTTTTCATGCGGGCAATTTCGCCGATGTGCTGAAGCACATCGTGCTGGTGGAATTGCTTGAATACATGACCCTCAAGGACAAACCCTTCGAGTACATCGACACCCATGCCGGTGCGGGCATGTATCGTCTCGATACCCCGCAGGCTGGTAAGACGGCGGAGTATCAGGGTGGTATCGCGCGGCTTTCTGCAGAAGACTTTCCGCAGCTTCAAAATTACCTGTCACTGGTTAACCGGGCCAATGGAGGGAACAATCTCAATTGCTACCCCGGCTCCCCCTGGCTGGCCCAGCAATACCTTCGGGAAAAAGACTGCGCCTGGCTTTACGAGGCCCACCCGGCAGATTTTGCAGCCCTACAGCAACTGATGGCAGTTGATCGACATGTTCGTTGTGATTCCGGCGATGGCTTTAACGGTCTGCTGGCCCACCTTCCACCCACAGCTAAACGTGGGCTGGTACTGATGGACCCGCCCTACGAAATCAAAAGTGATTACCAGAAGGTGGTGGAGTTTCTCGGCAAGGCCCACCGCAAATTTGCCAACGGTGTGTACGCCCTGTGGTACCCGGTGGTGGATCGGTCGCGGATCGAGACTCTGGAGCGGCAACTAAGCAACAGTGGCATTCGCTCCATCCAGTTATTCGAGCTGGCAGTTCGGGCAGATAGCCCCGAACGGGGCATGACCGGGTCGGGCATGATTGTGATCAACCCGCCCTGGACCTTGTTGTCCTGGATGCAGCAACTGCTGCCGGAGCTGCTCGACACCCTGGGTGAACCGGGCGGCTTTTATCGCTGTGAGCAGCTGGTGGCGGAATAATCCGTATTTAGAACAACGGTATTAAGAAGCCTTGGCTTCTAATTCGTCCGGATTGGAAGCCCGCAGCGACCGACGCAGCACCAGGTAGCCCACCACACCGGAAAGCAGGGAGCCGACAATAATCCCCAGGCGCTCGTCAAACAGCCTGTTCACAGCCGAAGGCTCAAATGCCAGGGAGCCGATAAACAGGCTCATGGTAAAGCCGATGCCACACAATGCGGCAGTACCATACAACGCTGACCAGCTGACTTTTTCAGGCAATGCGGTAATACCCAGTTTCACCGCCAGCCAACAGAAGCCAAACACACCTATCTGCTTTCCGGCGAAGAGGCCCAGGGCGATCCCCAGAGGAACCGGGTGTAGCAACTGCTCCATGCCGACGCCACTAAGGTTGAGACCGGCATTGGCAAATGCAAACACCGGCAGAACAAAAAAGGCCACCAGCGCATGCAGGTCGTGCTCCATAATTTTGAGAGGCGACACACCGGCAGGTGTCCTCAGCGGGATAAAGATGGCCATTAACACCCCGGCCAATGTGGCATGTACGCCGGACTTCAACATCGCCACCCACATAATGGTGCCGGCGGCGATATACAGGCTTTTTGACTCTACGTTAAAACGGTTCAGAAGAAACAGCACCGGTAGGCACAGGCCAACCACCACCAGCGCGGTAAAGGAAATATTGTCCGTATAGAACACCGCAATAATCAGGATCGCGCCGACATCATCAAAAATGGCCAGTGAGGTGAGGAAAATCTTGATAGACACTGGCACCCGGGAGCCCAGCAGTGACAACACCCCCAGAGCAAAGGCGATATCGGTGGCTGCCGGTATGGCCCAGCCACGCAGCCCAGCCTCATCGCCCTGATTAAACAAAAGATAAATCAGTGCGGGAACCGCCATGCCACCAATCGCGCCCACACCGGGCAGCACAATGTTGCGAACCTCTGCCAGCTCTCCTTCCATAAGCTCGCGCTTGAGTTCCAGGCCCACCAGGAAGAAGAAGATGGCCATCAAACCATCGTTGACCCAAAGCAACAGGGGTTTGGAAACAAGCAGCTCGCCAACCTGCACGGCTACGGGCGTATCGAGTATCAAGTCGTAGTAGGGTTGCAGCGGCGAATTGGCACAGATCATGGCAGCCACTGCCGCCAGGATCAGCACAATACCACCGGATGACTCCATTCTCAGAAACCGGGAGAGAACAGACTCATCCCTATCCACCATTACTTCCTCTACATGATTACCCATCGTGCACTCCGCAATATTTCACTCACTTTATCCATTGAGCAACCACTTGTCATTGCCTAACCGGCTTGTTGAAAATCAATCAGACTTCGGGGATGAAGGTATGGGCTGATGGTCCGGGAAAATTAACTGTCCGGTATCGAACCCCAACTGTTGCGCCTTTTCTGTGAAAGTCGATAGCACACCGTCATCCACCTCGGGAGATCTCGCCAGCAGCCATAAATAATTTCGGTTGTAACCGGAGACAAAGGCGTATTGATAATGTTCATGGTCCAGCCCAAACACCACATAAGAGCTGAAAAAGGGCCCAAAGAAAGAGACTTTGAGGTGTGCTACCCGGGGATCACCGGTGAAATAAGCTCTGCCCTCGGCAGACTTCCACTCCCCTGCGGCAGCATCGTAACCCCGGTTGATCACCCGTATGCCCCCGTCGTCCCTGAGGCTGTACTCAGCTGTCACGTGGGACAGCCCCCGTTCGAAGGAATGATCCAGTCGGGCTATTTCATACCACTGTCCCAGGTAGGCTTGCCGGTCAAAGTTGCCCACCGGCTCAACGCCATCGGGCATGCCTAAACAGCCGGTCAGAACCAGTGACAACATGCAAATAGCAAAGTATTTGGGGGAAATTTTCATCCGGTTACTCTAGCAAACTTGTAACGTCTCTTGGCGGATTCTTTGGGAGAAAGAATAGTGACAAACAAGAGAGCTGATGGGTCAGTTACAGGCTAAGAATGCACCTTGTGCTACAAGGCTACTGATAGACCACATCGGAATACATAGGAGCCAGGCGTCCCAGCAAAGCATTCCGCGCAGCAATGGGGGTATTTTCCTCCTGCATGGCATGAATCAGGTGTTGCACCAGTGCATCGAATTCGGCGCCACTGATATTGAAACCTTTATGGCTGTTGCGCATGGTGTCACCGGTGTATTCACAGGGGCCATCACTAACGACACACAGCTTGTCGATCAATCCCTGGCGAAACAAACTGATATCCGTATCGCGAAAATGTCGGGCGATGGCTTCATCCCTGGCCATTTTCTGTAACAGGTTATCGACAATTGCAGTAACTCCGGCGTCACCACCCAACCTGTCATACAGTACGGGCTGACCGGTTTGACTGGCGCAACCAGAGAGGCCAATCACCCAAACGAAGAAGATGGCCTGTAGCAACTTCATAACGCGGCCTCAAAAGACAGGTACCAGCCTTTCTGGTTATCGAGCCCAGCAATGCTGCCAAGATCGGCGTACGCCAACACAACAGAGAAGTTCTTGTTGGCGAACCAGCCGATAAAGAAATCCTGCCAATCATCCTCTCCGGCAAAATCCAACTCATCGGGTTTTTCCCGGTAGTCCATACCCATTACCAGGTTGTCCGTCAGCAGCAGCGCAACGGCGACTTCATTCATCAGTTCATAGTCATTGTTATCCGCACTACCAAACCCTAACAGTCCTCCCTGGTTCGCCTTGGTCGCTCGCAGCGTGCCGTTAACTAAGACATTGCGCCCCATAAAGGCATCAAAAAAAACCTTGCTGGCGGCGATGTAGTAATCGATACCGCTATCATCCCTGGCTCCGACTGCTTCCGGCAGGAAGAAATCATCGACTGTTTTGTACTGCAGCCCAACCGAAATTTGCGGCATGCGGGTGTAGAGCAGCTCTCCGGCCACTTTGTATTTAACACCGTAAATATCCTGCTCAAGGTAGCCACCGATGGTATCCAGCTTCAGCCTTTGTCGGGCATATGAAAGTTCAATGCGGTTATCGTAAGAAACCGACGCGCCGATCACTTTCAGGGTGTAATCATCCACAAACACGCCCGTCGCCACCGCTGTGGCCGACCACTCATCACTGCTGCCATAACCGTTAATGATCGCCCAGGGAACAACCCCGCCACCGGCACTGCCTTCAATGCTGGTGGCACCTCCGGTAGCCGTCACACGGCTGCCGTCGGCCACGGCCCACTCTGAACTGCACAGCAGAAACAGCCCCAACAGCCAGACGGCATTCACTTTAAGCGATACTTTCATGATGATCTGCCTGTTGCTCTGTCAGCTGATTAAACTGGTTGAACCATTGGGTAAATTCCATGGCTTCTAACGGCCGCGAATACACGTAACCCTGAACAATGTCGCAGCCCTGTGTTTTCAACAGGTCGACGGTCTCCTGCTCTTCCACACCTTCTGCGGTGACGTTAAAGCCCAGGCTATGGGTCAGCGCGATACTGGTTTGCACGATCATCGCGTCATGGTCGTTGGTGAGCATATCCTTGACGAAACTCCGGTCAATTTTCACCTCGTTGACCGGCAACATTTTCAGGTAAGCCAGAGAAGAATGGCCGGTACCGAAATCATCAATTGCAATAGAAATACCCAGATCACGAAAGCGCTGAAGCACGCCCACCGCCACCAGTGGATCTTTCATCACAGCCCCCTCGGTGACCTCTATCGCCAGATAACGGGCCGGCAGATTATGCTCTTTCAACATTTGGTCGATGATTGCAGGCAGGCTTTCATTCACCAGGTCATGGGCAGACAGGTTAACTGCCAGTTTGATTTCCATGCCCTTTTGTTGCCAAACCGCCAGTTGATTTATGGCCTCGGTTAACACCCACTGACTGATCAGGTCGATATTGCCGGTACTTTCAGCAAGCATGATGAACTCATCCGGTCTGATCTGACCCATTTCCGGGTGCTCCCAGCGAATCAACGCTTCGGCCCCGGAGCAGAAGCCATTCTGAATATCCACTTTGGGCTGATAGACCAGGTAAAAATGCCCCTGCTCCACGCTGCGACGCAGTTCGCTGATAATGGACAGTTCACGCTGATATTTCTCATCCTCTCCAGAGCGGTAGGCCACAATGCGGGCATCCTCCTGACAGGCCTGCATCAGCGCAATTTCCACCCGACGTAACAGCGCCCCGACAGAGCCTCCGTGTTCCGCCAACGACAATGTACCGGTGCGAATTTTGACGGAGATATCGGTGTTTCTGATGGGGTAAGGCGACTCCAGAATATCCAGCGCCCGATGCAACTCTTCCTCGGCTATGCCCCCGTTATAGAGCAGCAGGAAGGCATCGCCATCCAGACGCGCCAGAAAGTCCGGGGCCGGACTCAACTGCTCAAGTCGCCTGGCAAAAAGCACCAGCAGGGTGTCGGCATTGGCAAATCCAATGGTGTCATTGATGTGACGGAAACTTTTCAGGTCCATCAGCACCAGCGTGCCGGAAAGTTGCTGCCCCTCCGCTGCCAAATGACGCTTTGCAGCAAAACGATTAAAGAGGCCAGTAAGACTGTCGTGAGAGGACTGGTAAATCAGATCCTGCTCCCGTGACTCAATGTTGTCCCTCATCACCGTCAGGGTGTCTGCCAGTACCTGCAGTTCTACCGGAGCCTTATGAATTGGTGACGGTTTCTCTCCCTGGCCGATTTTCCGGGCATACTGCACCAGGGTGTTAACAGGGCGTACCAGGCTGCCCGATAGCCACATGGTCACAATTAGCGATAGACCCAGCGTAACGGCAAATATCGATAACAACGTATTCCGCAATTGCAGGAAGTTTTCTTCCCACTTCAAATTGGATAGGTGCAGCACCGCCCAAAGGTCTGACGCCCGGTCATTAAGCCTCACGGCAAAGGACAGAAAGTGTTCAGGAAATCCTTCAGCCGCCAGTATTTCCAATCCGGACAAACGTTGCATACGGGGCACTATGTAGGCTTGTGCAGTGGCACCCAGGGTGGACTGGATTGCGTACCGCCCACTTCTATCACGACTGATAAAACTGATATCGACCCCGGTAATCGCCTTGGCTTGCTGAGCCACCTGTTTATCCAGCATAAAGCCCATGCCAACCCAGGCAATCAATGTTGGCGCTTTTACAGGCTGCATGACAAATTGATAACTGCCATTGTCAAAGGCAAGGGTCTGCCCTATCCCGGACGTACTGCTATCTGTCGCCAGCTTAAATAGCGCATTGACATCGCTTTCAACAATGCCCGGCAGGCTGGAGAAAACCAGTTCACCTTGTGGAGAGAGTAAAACAGCAGCATCTGCACCGATGCGACTGCCATGATTTTCGAGTACGGAAAGAATGGTCTCATTTTCCCCGGTGGCAATGGCACGCTTGAAACCGAAGTCCGCGCTTAAGACAGACAGTGACTGGCTGAGCTGCTGAGAGCGATTGGCCAACACTTCACGAAACACATTGATACCGACATCCAGGCTTTTCTCTTGCTGAACTGATTGCTCCCTGTGGGCAGCATTGAGGACAAAAATAGCTGTCACCAACTGCACCAGCATCAGCAGCACTACCAGCGACATCACCAGTCGGTTGCGGAAGCTATTCATCGCCAGCCGCTCTCATAACCCGAAACCACCAAAACCGGCAGGTGGGGGAGCCGGTTTTTCCTGTCGTTGGATGTCGATTACGATTTGGGAATCTGAGGAGGCCGCGGGAAGCGTCACGGTTGATTCCAGCTGTCCGCCGATCTGCCACGGGTGCCAGACTTTCAGGCGGAAATTACCCTCTGGCAGCCCGGCCAATACTACCGCACCGCCAGTATCAGTCACCGCCACATAAGGGCTTTCCGACACATAGATAAAGGCCTGCATGTAGTCGTGGATATTACAGCCAATGGCGACCACCCCAGGGCGATCAAACACCACCGGTTCCCTCGGTGTTCCCACGTAGAGTTTCAATTCGAACGGTTTAGCGGGAGAAAAGGAGTAAACATGGTGACGGGTTCGGTCAAGGTTGGGGAATGTGACCTGTTCATCCTTTGTCACCGCCATCACAAAAGGAATAAAGGTGCGGTTTTTCTGACTCATGTTGTGGAGAGGTGCGGTCTCTGGGTCGGCTTCTGATGGTATTTCAGGCAGCAACTCGACCACGGCATCCTCAACCGGCAAGCCATCGGCACCTGTGACAGTGACACGGTAGTTTGCTGCCGTGACCATGACAGGCAGCAAACTTATTGCGATTAGAAGCCACGCCTTCTTAACTAATTTTCTGACATGGCTTGTCGTGTCACGTTGGTTAAATGGCAACTATTGGTACTCCGAGAGCGGCAAACAGGCGCAAACCAGATTGCGGTCTCCATATACATTGTCAATCCTACCGACTGGCGACCAGTATTTCCCTTCCTTGAGTGTTACCAGTGGGTATGCCGCCTGCTGTCGAGAGTAGGCACGCCCCCAATTATCATCAACCAGTTCATCTGCCGTATGTGGCGCACCGCACAAAACGTTGTCATCCAGTGGGTACTCGCCCCTCTCTACGGCGGCGATCTCTTCGCGGATCTGCAGCATGGCATCGCAGAAACGGTCAAGCTCCTCACGGGATTCACTTTCAGTGGGTTCGATCATCAACGTACCGGGCACCGGGAAAGACATGGTCGGAGCATGAAAGCCGTAATCAATCAGGCGTTTGGCCACGTCGTCGACGGTGATACCCGACGCTTCCTTGATAGCGGCGAGGTCGACAATACATTCGTGAGCAACCCGGTCGTTGGCACCGGTATACAGTATCGGGTAGGCATCCTTGAGACGGTGGGCCACATAGTTGGCATTGAGAATTGCGCCTTCGGTCGCCTGCTTCAGACCCTCAGCACCCATCATGCGGATATACATCCAGGTGATGGGCAGAATACTGGCACTGCCCCAGGGAGCTGCGGATACGGCCCCCACTGGGGTTGCTTCCCCGCTACTGACATGCCCAGGCAGGTACGCCGCCAGATGCTGTTTGACCGCCACGGGGCCAACACCGGGGCCACCGCCGCCGTGGGGAATACAGAACGTTTTATGCAGGTTAAGGTGGGAAACATCGCCACCAAACTGCCCGGGCTGACACAACCCCACCATGGCATTCAGGTTCGCGCCATCGATATACACCTGCCCACCATGGGCATGAATAATCTCGCAGATTTCGGTGATACCCTCCTCGAACACCCCATGGGTGGACGGGTAAGTCACCATAATAGCGGCCAGCTGTTCGCTGTATTGTTCGGCCTTGGTACGCAGATCATCCAGGTCGACGTTGCCGTTATCGTCACAGGCAACCACCACCACTTTCATTCCGCACATCTGCGCCGAGGCAGGGTTGGTACCGTGGGCAGAACTTGGGATCAGGCAAATATTGCGCTCATGGTCTCCGCGGCCTTCATGGTAGGCACGAATGGCCAGCAGACCGGCGTACTCACCCTGGGAACCGGCGTTGGGCTGCAGGGAAACGGCATCGTAGCCGGTGGCGGCACAAAGCATGGCCTCGACTTCACCGATCATCTGTCGGTAACCCTGTGTCTGATCTTCGGGTGCAAACGGATGAATCGTCCCGAACTCCGGCCAGGTTACCGGCAGCATTTCAGCGGTGGCATTCAGTTTCATGGTGCACGAACCCAAGGGAATCATGGCCCGGTCCAGGGCGAGATCCTTGTCCGCCAGACTGCGTAGGTAACGCAACATCTCTGTTTCCGAGTGATACTGGTTGAACACCGGATGAGTGAGGACTTCGTTGGTGCGCAACAATGCCTCCGGCAACCCACTGGCCGCAGAAGGTTCCACTTCAGCAACGGTGAGAGATGAATTGGCATCGAGCAACTGCCAGAGGGTTTCCACATCTTCTGCTGTGGTGGTTTCATCCAGTGAAATGCCCAGGCAGGTGTCGTTGATCACCCGCAGGTTCACGCCCCTAGAGGCAGCCGCCCCATGAACAGCGGCGGTATTGGTACCGGTTTCCAGAGTGAGGGTATCGAAAAAGCTGTCGTTCAGAACTTTCACGCCCAATGACTCAAACCCTTTGGCGAGAATCGCTGTCAGGCAGTGAACCCGCTCGGCAATGCGCTTCAGGCCCTGCGGGCCGTGATACACGGCGAACATGCTGGCCATCACTGCCAACAATACCTGCGCGGTACAGATATTACTGGTGGCTTTCTCACGTCGGATATGCTGTTCCCGGGTTTGCAGGGCGAGACGGAAAGCGGGCTTACCGCGACTATCTACGGAGACACCCACCAGGCGACCGGGCAACGAGCGTTTGAAATTATCCCGGGTAGCCATATAGGCGGCGTGCGGGCCACCGAATCCAAGCGGCACACCAAAACGCTGGGTAGAACCAATGGCAACATCTGCACCCAGTTCTGCCGGACTCTTCAGCAACAGCAGGCTGAGAATATCTGCCGCCATCACCACCAGGGCTTTGTTATCGTGGGCCTGGCCGATCACATCGCTGAAATCACGCACGGCACCATCGGCACCGGGGTATTGCAACAGCACCCCAAAGCAATCGTGTTCACCCAGCGTTGCCGGATCGCCCACCACTACGTCGATATCCAGTGGCTCCGCACGGGTCTGGATAACCGCCAGGGTTTGCGGCAGGCACTGTTGATCCACAAAGAACGTACGACCCTTGGATTTGGCCATGCGCATACACAGTGTCATGGCCTCGGCTGCTGCCGTGCCTTCGTCCAGCAGCGAGGCGCTGGCGAGGTCCATACCGGTGAGATCGGTAATCATGGTCTGGAAGTTCAGCAGTGCTTCCAGGCGACCCTGGGAGATTTCCGGTTGGTAAGGCGTGTAAGCGGTGTACCAGGCGGGGTTTTCGAGCACATTGCGCAAAATGACGTTGGGGGTGAAACAGTTGTAGTAGCCCTGTCCAATAAACGATTTCATAACGCGGTTTTTTCCCGCAATGGCTTTCAACTCAGCCAGGGCCTGTTGTTCAGTGCAGGAAGCACCCAGCGCCAGTGGCTGTGTTGAACGGATGCTACCGGGCACCACCGCGGCAATGAAGGAGTCCATATCGTCGTAGCCCATTGCCCCAAGCATTCCCTGTTGGTCTTCGATGGAGGGACCAATATGGCGGTAGACAAATTCATTGCTGTAGTTCAGTTCAGCCAGTGATTTCACGGATACACATCTCCAGGAATAAGCGGGTTAAAAGTCTTTCAAACTCAGTTCTGTTTCTTGTTAAACATCGTCAGCGAGGCCGCTGAGACAAGGCAAAAATGGCCGAAAAAGCGGAGGTTATAGGGTATAACCGAGCATTTTGAGGCCATTTTTAACGCCGTATCAGCAACGCAGGTAGATGTTTAACCGCGACGGTTTAGCCACGATAGTATCGCTGGGGCACAAACGGCATTTTGGTGACCGTCACCGCGCGCGCCTTACCACGCACCAGGGCATTCAGTGTGGTGCCGACAGCAGCATACGCAGATTCCACGTAACCCATGGCCAGTGGCGCACCCAGAGTCGGCCCAAAACCGCCGCTGGTCACTATGCCCACCTGCTTGCCATTTTCATCCACCAATTCGGCACCTTCGCGAACCGGTGCACGGCCATCAATCTGCAGGCCGACGCGTTTGCGGGCAGCCCCTTCCGCGATTTCACGGAAGATGACATCGCTGCCGGGAAAGCCCCCAGCTTTTTCGCCATCCGCACGGCGTGATTTACTAATACTCCACAACAAGGAAGCCTGAATGGGGGTGGTGGTGACATCCAAATCATGGCCATAGAGACACAGCCCCGCTTCGAGGCGCAGCGAATCCCTGGCACCCAGGCCGATAGGGGCCACCTGTTCGAAGGACAGTAGCTTGCGAGCCAGGGCATCAGCCGCTTCAGCGGGCACGGAAATTTCAAAACCGTCTTCTCCGGTGTAACCGGAACGGGTAATAAAACAGTCTGCCCCGTCGATAGTGACATGGCAGCCATTCATGAAAATCAGTTCACAGGCTGCCGGTGCCACCTGAGCCATAACGTCTGCTGCAGCCGGTCCTTGCAGTGCCAACAGGCCACGTCCATCCAGGTAATCGACCTCGAAACCAGCCAGATGCTTCCGTAGGTGCGCTAGATCCTGCTCCTTGCAGGCGGCATTGACCACCAGAAAAAAGGTATCTTCGGACCAACGTGCAATCATCAGGTCATCGAGAATGCCGCCTTCATCATTGGTGAACAGGGCATAGGTCTGTCGGTTAATGGGCAAGCTCTGCAATTCCACCGGCACCATCGCCTCCAGAGCAGTAGCCACCCCCACACCACGAACCACCACCTGCCCCATGTGGGAAACATCAAACAGCCCGGCTTTGTCACGGGCATGTAAATGCTCGGTCATGATGCCATCGGGGTACTGCACCGGCATATCGTACCCGGCAAAGGGCACCATACGGGCGCCAAGTTCCCGGTGTAAGGCATTGAGGGGCGTGGATTTCAGGTCGGTATTCTGTTCTGTGGTCATAGCGGGAACCCGGCAACATAGGGAAAGAAAAAAGCCATGTTAGCGGTCGGACTAGAATTGGTAAAATTAATAGTTAAAATCATTCCATTACATTTGTTAATAGCATCTACACCATGAAAAACCTACCCACAGACCTGTTGCGCGCTTTTGTTACCGTGGTGGAACTGGGCGGATTTACACCGGCCGCCGACTGGCTCGGCAGGTCCCAACCCGCCGTCAGCCTGCAAATCAAACGCCTGGAACAGTTGGTGGGCCAGACCCTGCTGATCCGCAGTGGACAGCAGCTGGAGTTGAGCCGGGCCGGTCAACAACTGTTCCGCTATGCGCGCCAGATTCTGGCACTAAATGACGAAGCCGTTGCCCAGTTCAGTAAAACCGCCGTCAGCGGCAAGATTCATTTCGGAATACCCAGTGAGTTCGCCACCACTCTGCTGCCGAAAATTGTTGGGCGTTTTGCACAGGCATACCCCAATGTCACGCTGGAAGTGACTTGCGCTCTCAGCAAACAGCTTCTCTCCGAAACAGAAAGGCGGCGTTACGACCTGATACTGGCACTGCACGATGACCCAGCCATGGCGGGTCACAACCTAGTCAAGGAAGACGAATTGGTGTGGGTTACCGGTGCCGATCACGATGCACACCTGCAATCTCCACTACCTCTGATCGCTGCCCCCGAAGGCTGTATTTACCGCAAGCGGGGCATCCAGCGATTACAAGAAAGCCTGCGTGACTGGCGAATTGTCTACACCATTCCCGACCTCACCGGCATTCAGGCGGCCATCGAGGAGGGCCTGGGCGTTACTGTACTGGCCCGCAGCACTGTGCCGGAAAACCTGCGCGTATTGAAACCCACGGAGAAACTGCCCAGACTCGGCAGGGTCGGCATCAGTCTTATTGAACAGAGCCCGGAACCGGGTGAAGCCATCGCCCGACTGATGGACTTTGTGAAGGCATCCCTGTAATGGAAAACAACTCCGTGAAAGATAATATCGTTCTTATCGGTATGCCTGGCACCGGCAAAAGCACAGTTGGCATTCTGCTGGCCAAGGCTCTGGGCAAGGACTTTGTGGATTCCGATATCCTGATCCAGGTGCGCGAAGGAAAGACCCTGCAACAGATTATGGATGAGAACGATTACTTGCACCTTAGGGACATTGAAGAATCGGTGCTCACCGGTATCAACGGCCACCACCTGGTCATTGCCACCGGCGGCAGTGCCGTCTACAGTGAAGCTGCCATGAATCACCTCCGTCACCACGGCATCATCATTTACCTGGATACGCCTTTGCCTGAACTGCGCCAACGTATCACCGACTACGACACCCGTGGTATTGCCCGCCGCCCCAACCAGAGTTTTGAGGAACTGTACGCCGAGCGCACCGCCCTATATCGCCGCTATGCGGACATTACCCTGAACGGCGCACAACACACAGCGGGAGAAATGGTGGCCGCTATCGTCGAGGCGCTGGCGGCCGCTCAGTAAAAGACCCTAAAGCAACTCCAGGTTGTTCCCGAAAACTCGCACCGGGGTACCCGGTTGCAGGTACTGGGCATCGTTGACGCTGACAGTCTGGGTGCCCCCGGCATCCAGTTCTACCAGAACATCGTAATAGACCTGCTGCTTGCTACGCTTTTCAATTTCATTACCTGCATAAGCACCACCCACGGCGCCAACCACCGTGGCAACTTTCTTGCCACTACCGCCACCCACCTGATTGCCCAACAGGCCTCCCACCACAGCCCCAGCCACGGCACCCACACCGCTACCGGAACCGTCGAGGCTCATCGGTGTAATGGAGACCACCTTACCGCAATTTTCGCAGACAGGTTTTGGCGGCTCAGGGGCAGGCTCTACCACCGGAGAGACGTCTTCCAGTACAGTGCTCTCCTCTGCTTCAGTCGTTTCGCTGGCCAGTTCGCCACGGCTGTCACAACCGCTGACGAAAAGTGCTGCCAACACCAAAACCAACATGAACAAGCTGTATTTCTGGGCGATTGATTGGCCACTCATGAGTAGACTCCTTTTTCAGTTTATTGTTTACCAGGCGAATTGTCGTGCCCGGCCATTTTTTCCAATTCTCTAAGGGTCAGGCGGTACTGGGCCAAGTGTGGCCCACCCAGTTTCACTGCCATGGCCGCGTGCTGCCTGGCACTGACGATCTGTTCCTGCTCCCCCAGCACCCAGGCCAGGTTGTTGTGTGCCGGTGCATAGTCGGGGAATAACTCGATAACCCGACGGTAGGCAGCAGCGGCTTCAGCCAACTGCTGCCGCTGGGCATAGTGGTTTCCCACGCCCATCAACAGGTATTTGCTGTCCGGCCAGCGTTGCAGTCCCGCGGACATAGCCTTGAAGACTTCATCTTCAGGGGCGTGTTCGGCATAGGTCGAGAGAGCTACAAAGTAAGCCTTCTCTTCACCGGTCACCGGTAACGCTCCCGGCTTCAGAAGGGTAATCCCCCAGAACTGGCTACGCCGCCAGGTATTCTCGAATGCCTTGAAAGACGTTATTCGCCGTTCAATTTCTCCCGAACGTAGAATGAATTCACCCCGCTCCAGATCAAACCCTACTACGACCGCGTAGTGCCACTGGGGAAACCAGTCAATACCGAGATTTTGCAGGACCAAAACCGGATTTCCCTCCGATACCTCGGCAATCACCGCACTCAATTGTGGCGCGATCTGATATGGGATGCGGTTGTACTGTCTAGCCGTCGCCAGCATTTCCACCTGGAAACTGCCCTTTCTCTCAGGCACATACACCAGGGGCACCAGATCACTAGGCTCAACTTCAAGGCCACTATTGGCCAACACCGTCGCCAGGGCTGCTGGTCCACACTGGTATTTCTCCTGTGGAAAAAAGGGAACATCCCTGAGCTCCATACTACTGCTCTCGACCGGCTGTGAACCGGACAGCAGGGCGTCCGTTTGCGGCGTGGCAACACAACCACTCAGCAACAGCACTAGAAGAAAAAAAGGCACGTGGCGAAGCCACGTGCAAAGCCCAGATGGGGGGTAGGTAAACATTAGATTTTCGGGAAGATATCGGTGACGCCGGCCACATCCAGCAGGATGAGGATCAACAGCACCAGGGCAATGGTGCCCAGAGCTCCGGCACCAGCCGGCAGGTCGTTGATCTGCTCGTGCAGTTGTGCCACTTCGGCATCACTCAGGTTGGCCACCCGCTGTTGCGCATCTGCCACATCGACCCCGAGGGACGAAAGCTTCTGCACCACATCATCGCGAGCGAACAGGGTTTGCAGTTCATCCCGCTGCACCTCAACACTGGCTTCATTGGCCACCTGTTGGGTACCGATCAGGGCAGCCTGAGCGCTGGCCTGAACACCCGCAGTCGTCAGTAACAACACCAGGGTACAACAGATATAACGTTTCATTTTTACAGTTAACATCACTCTCTCCTTTCGCTTTAAAAAACCAAATTGGCAGCACCTGTACTCAAGCTCAACCAGAACACTCAGGTTCTAGGACTCAGCACCACCAGCTATTTCAGGACGCACTAGCAGGTGATTTTCAACGCTCACCACGCCTTGGGTGTTCTTGGCCAGACGCCAGGCAAGATCTTTTGCCGCACCGCTGGTCACTTCACCTTCCAGCGTGACCAGTCCATTGACCGTATCGACATTGATATCCAAACCGGCGATATGCGGGCTGCGCAGTAACTTGCCTTTCACCAACGTTGTGGTGGTCAAATCCTGTAACCGTTGCTTCAGGTCCGTTTTCTCCGACCCGGCCTGTGCCGCTGGCTGTGGCTTTTCAGGAACGATCACTATGCGGTTGTCGACAGACCCGACACCTTCCACTCCCCGGGCAATCGCCTCCGCCAGATCCCGGTCGATAGCCTCATCAACCTCACCGCTGAGCACCAGTGATGTGCCCTTTACCTCTGCATCAATGGCAGAGCTCTTGAGGTGCGGATTGAGCAGGAAGATGGTTTCTATTTTTCCCTCGCGCCAACCATCCATGAAGCGCTGCTCCAGAACGGAAGCCAGCTCGGAGGCGCTACTGTTGGCACTGCACACGGCCAACCCAACGGCCAGAGCCATGTAGACGAGTTGCTCTCTGGACTGTTTGCGGCGCCTGGCGATGACGGACAACATTTTCATACGAACACTCCTGATCACATTTGCCAGTGGGTAGTTGAGGATTAACGCCACTGGGCCACTGTTTCCTAAATACAAGTCAACTTCCGTGCCAAAAAGCCAGAAGCCAATAAATTCAAGGAGTTAGGAATGACGTAAAAAAATGAGTGCGATATGAGGGGACAAAACTGTCGGGATGTGCAGACAGTTTTTCTGGTAAAAACAGAAAATACTTGTAGATCAAACCGTTAGACTGTCTCAAAAAAGAGACACTGGAGGCATCGCACCCGGTGACAGTGAGCTATTCGGCCGCGTCACCCGTCTGACGAAACAGTTCCGGGTTCAGCCCGTACTTGGAGAACAGCTTGTAAAGCTCAGTACGGTTACGCCCCGCCAGATCGGCCGCCTTGGTGACATTGCCCTCAGTCATTTGCAGCAGCTTGATCAGATAATCCCGCTCAAACTGCTCCCGGGCCACCGACAGGGTCTGCAGGGGCTCCACATCGGTGCGCAGGGCTTTTTTCACCAGGGACGCGGGAATAATTGGACCCGAGGCGAGCACACAGGTCTGCGCCACCACATTCTGCAACTGGCGAATATTACCCGGCCAGGACGCACCCACCAGCAGCGTCAGGGCTTCAGGGGAAAACTTCTTGCGTTCCTGCTCCCTGGCGGGAGTCATTTCCTGCAAAAAATAATTCGCCAACAGAGGGATATCCTCTCGCCGATCGCGCAGGGGCGGTAATTCCAGCATCACCACATTGAGGCGATAGTAGAGATCCTCCCGAAAACTGCCGGACTGAATTTGCTCCTCGAGCACCTGGTGAGTGGCAGAGATGACCCGCACATCAATGGCCACCGAAACGTCGGCCCCCACCGGACGCACCTCGCCCTCCTGCAGGGTACGCAACAGCTTGCTCTGAAACGGCAATGGCATATCACCAATTTCATCAAGGAAAATAGTGCCGCCCTGGGCCTCTTGGAACAGCCCCTTGCGCTGACTGGTGGCGCCGCTAAACGCTCCTTTGACGTGTCCAAATAACTCCGACTCGAATAGCTGCTCCGGAATGGCGCTGCAATTCACCGCCACAAATGGCCCTTTACTGCGGGCACTATCCCGGTGGATAGAACGTGCCAACAATTCCTTGCCGGTGCCGCTTTCACTCTGGATCAGCACACTGACATCGGATTGCGCGACACGTTTGGCCTGGTTCATGAGCTCCTGCATTGCCCCGCCCTGGCAAATCATTGAACCCGACGCCCCGTCCCGGCTGGACGAATCCGTCTCCGGCTCAACGGTTGGCGACAGCGACAACGCCTTGCCAACGGTGGCGAGCAACTCCGAGCTGTCAAAGGGCTTCGTCAAATAGGAGAAGACCCCGCGTTGGGTCGCCTCTACCGCCTCGGGAATACTGCCGTGGGCAGTAAGGATGATGACTGGCAGGGAGGGCAGCTGGTGATTAATGGCGGTGAACAGCGCCATGCCATCCATGCCTTCCATGCGTAAATCCGTGACCACCATTTGAGGTCGAAAACCCGGCAATGCCGCAAGGGCCTCCTCACCACTGGCGACGGTCTCCACCTCGTAACCAGCACTGATCAGCCGCAGCCGCAACAGCTTGCGCAAGTCGCCGTCGTCATCGACTACCAGAATTCTGGGCTTGTTTTCGCCATTTGCCACGCTGACTCAATCCCCCTGACGTTCCATCAGGCCTTTCTCTATCGATTTCAGTTGTTCCAGCTGTTGCCGCAGGGTTACGGCCTGCTGTTCCTGCTGATCCAGCCGTCGTTCCCAGCTGCGGTTCAACGCGTGGCGCTGACGCAAGGTTAACTGCTGCAAACGCACAAAACTGCGCAAGTCCCGGTCGGTCTCCGGGGTATTGGCCAACACCTGCTCGAACAATGATTGCGCCCCGGTATCGTTCTGAAACCCTGAATCGGGCACACTCAGCAGCATTGCCAGGGTAAGCTTGTCAGCGGGGCTGCGGGTCTTTTCGACCCGCTGTTTCGCCAACCGGTAACCAGAAATCAGCACATCGCTGCGCTGCAGCCCCAACCATTCGGCGTAATTCACCAAAGTAATGAGCTTATGGTCCCGAGGCAGGTAATCTGGTGTAACTGCTGTTGTCGCAGAGCCAGCTCCGCTCTCGGTCCAGGGCATCCCCTGGCAACCTGCCAGAACGACCGGCAGCAACAACCACAACACACGTCCTCTCAACGATCTGATCATTTTTGCCACTACCTTACCCTTGAAGCCACTTATTGCGGTTGAGGGATCAAAACACACAGCCGGGCCCCCTGGCTAGACGGGGCGACCAGAATCTCACCACCCTGTGATTGAACGTAAGCGCGGCACACGGACAACCCAATCCCAGAGCCCTTCACCGCACTCCTGGCCGGAATCGACCCCTGATAAAACGCCTCAAATACTTTCTCTCGTTCATTCTCCGGAATCCCCGGTCCGCTGTCCTGTACCTCAATTTCCAGTTGCTGACCACGCAGTCCCATGGCAACGCTTACCCGACCGCCTTGGGGTGAGTACTTCACCGCGTTGGACAGCAGGTTGTCGATCACCGTCCGCAGTTTTTCCCGATCCGCCGTCACCATCAACGGGGCGGCCTCAACCGTCAGCTGCAACGATTTGTTCTGCAGTGCCAACTGCTGGTCCCGGAGCACTTCCTCCAGCAGCTCATCCATGGGGAATACACTGTTGTTAGGGGCGACGTTATGGGATTGCGCAACGCTGAAACGCAGCAGATTCTCGATCTGTTGCTGCAGGCGAATCACATTGTGCTTCAACAGCTCGGCCACCTCCTGCTGATCCTCACCGAGCTCCCCCAGGGTGCCTTCGCTCAACAGTTGCGAGCCCTCGCGCAAACTGGTCAAGGGTGTTTTCAACTCGTGTGACATGTGCTGCAGAAAGCGATTTTTTTGCCCTTCCAACTCATTGATGCGCTGCCGCATCCAGTCGAGACTGAGACCGAGTTCCTGCAAGTCGTGGGGACCGACCACCTGTACCGGACTATCCAGCTCGCCGCGACCCAGTCTACGGATCGCAGCATCCAATTGTCGGATGGGTTTCAAGACCCGCGCCGCAAACATGTACACCACAAACAGTAAAATGGGCAACAATCCCGCCAGTTGCCAGGACATCAGGCTTTTGGCGCGCTGCGCCGATTGTTGTAACTGCGCCACTGCGCGCGACTTCAATTCCGCGGCCTCATCGCGGATGGTCTTGACCCTGACGTTAATGGCATCGAATCCGGCCAGCAATTCCGCCGACTCTTCGGTACCCAGGAGCACCGTTTGTAGTCCCTCGTAGATCTGCTCTTCTGCCACCTGAATCTGCTGTTGCAAGGTGACGACATTGGCTTCCATCGGTACACCCACTAACTGCCTCAACGCCTCATTGAACGTTGCCCGGTGCTCGAGGTAGACATTGAATAGCTCTTTATCCAGCAACACATTGTACTGTCGGGCACTGCGCTCCATGGCGATCAGGGAGTCGGACATAGTCTGGCTGGCATTGGCCAGAATGGTTGCCTGGTGGATTGCCTCCTGCCCCTGTTGGTTGAGTCGATTGACGTACAGGGTCGAGGTCAGCAGGGCAACCACCAGCGGCAACACCGCCAGCAGCAGGGCGATAAAGGCCAGTCCCGGCAAGGAATTGATGCGGGGCAGATTGGAAAATTTCAAAGAGTCCCCCTTTCCAGATCATCCACAGTGAGCATGTTATCCCATGCCCGACCAACTGAGGTCTACCCCGGAGGGGCTGGTTACCACTTTTCGGTAGCGGAAAAAAAGCCGGGTATTCCCCGGCTAATCTCCCCATTCATGCGGATATTTTTTTGACTGGAGTTAATTCATCCGCACTTCGAGTCCCCACAATTCAGGCAGGTCATGCAGCCATCCATAAGGATCACTGCCTTGGTCATACATTTCTGGCAGAGCTGAGCACTTTCGGGAAACGGGTTACTGGGTTTCGCGACAGGAGCTGCCGGAGCGCTGGCCGCTTCATATTCGGCGCGCTTTTCAGCCAGAATCGCTTTCTGGTGATCACCCAGTTCCGGGGTCTGGATCATGCCGATCTTGGTCAAGTGATCTTCAATGGCCTCGCCAATTTCCGCCACCAGTGAGGGCATGAATTTGCCACCGCGCTTGAAGTAACCGCCCTGGGGATCGAACACTGCTTTCAGCTCTTCCGCCAGGAAGGTGCAATCACCACCCTTGCGGAACACCGCAGAGATAACCCGGGTCAGGGCAACCACCCACTGGAACTGGTCCATGTTTTTCGAGTTGATGAAAATCTCGAAGGGGCGGCGCTGCTCGTGGTCGGTGCCCTGGTTAAGCACGATATCGTTGATGGTGATATAGAGCGCGTGATCGGACAGCGGCGTCTTCACCTTGTAGGTGGAGCCGTGGAGTTCTTCCGGGCGGCCGAGATTTTCGTGCATCTGCTCAATGGAGCGATCCAGATCAGATGCAGCGGGTTTTTCTTCCGGGAGGGCCTCGTCATTGGACGGCGTGACCACCTTGTAGCCGATGATTTTTTTGTCGAGTTTTACAGTCATGTCAGTTGTTCCGCTCAGAATTTGCCGTAGTAGCCTTCTTTCAAGGCATCAAAGAGATTGGCGGCCGTATGGATCTCGCCGTCGTATTCCACTTCCTCATTACCCTTCAGCTCGACGGTGGAGCCGTCTTCCAGGGTAAAGCGGTAGGTGGTGTTTTCCAGGTCTTTATCTTTCACCAGCACGCCCTGGAAGGCCTCGGGATTAAAGCGGAAAGTCGTACATCCCTTGAGTCCATTCTCGTAGGCATACAGATAGATATCCTTGAAGTCCTCAAAATCGCAGTCAGTGGGGACATTGATAGTTTTCGAGATGGATGAATCCACCCAGCGCTGGGATGCAGCCTGAACATCCACATGCTGCTTCGGTTTGATATCTTCACTGGAGACAAAATAGTCGGGCAGTTTTTCCGCCGGGTCGTCACTGAAGGGCATGGCGCGGGGATTGACCAGCTCCCGGTAGGCCAGCAGCTCATAGGAGAATACGTCCACCTTCTCCTTCGACTTCTTGCCCTCACGGATCACATTGCGGGCGTAGTGATGTGCAAAGCTGGGCTCAATACCATTGCTGGCATTGTTGGCCAGCGACAGGGAAATGGTGCCGGTAGGCGCAATGGAGGAATGGTGGGTAAAACGGCAGCCGACCGCGGCAATCTCGTCCACCAGCTCCGGTGCCACTTCTGCGACCTTCTGCATGTAACGGCTGTAGCGGGCCTGCAGAACCTTACCCTTCAGCTTGTCACCTACCACAATGCCATCGTTGGCCATTTCCGGGCGCAGGCGCATCATGGCTTCGGTGACTTCGAACTCTTCGTCCATGATCGGAGCCGGTCCTTTTTCCTTGGCCAGTTCCAGTCCTGTGTGCCAACCGGCCAGTGCCATCTCGCGGGAGACACGCTCGGTCAGCTCCAGGGATTCCTTACTGCCATAGGGCACTTTGAGCATAGTCATGGTGGAACCGAGACCAAGGAAACCCATGCCGTGGCGGCGCTTGCGAGTGATCTCGTTACGCTGACCTTCCAGCGGCAGGCCGTTGATCTCAACCACGTTATCCAGCATGCGGGTAAATACCGACACCACCTCGCGGTAGTTATCCCAGTCGAAGCGCGCGCGGTCAGTGAATGGATCAAGAACAAATTTGGTGAGATTAATAGAGCCCAACAGACAACTACCGTAGGGTGGCAGGGGCTGCTCACCACAGGGGTTGGTGGCACGGATATTTTCGCAGTACCAGTTATTGTTCTGCTGATTCACCTTGTCGATCAGAATAAAGCCCGGCTCGGCGTAGTCGTAGGTGGAACTCATAATGACGTTCCACAGCTGACGCGCCTTCACTGTGCGGTAGATACGGCACGCCACCAGACCCTCATCGTTGGCAATGTAACCTTCCGTTGACGGGAACTCGCGCCAGACAATGGTTTCATCGGCGGGATCAACCGTTCCCTGCTCTACCTCTTTCGGCGAGATCGGGAAACAGAGTGACCACTCATCATCCGCCTTGACCGCTTCCATGAACTCCTCGGTCACCAGCAGTGACAGGTTGAACTGACGCAGGCGACCGTCCTCGCGCTTGGCGCGGATAAAGTCCACCACGTCCGGGTGACTGACATCAAAGGTCGCCATCTGCGCACCGCGGCGACCGCCAGCGGATGACACCGTAAAACACATCTTGTCGAAGATATCCATAAAGGACAGAGGGCCGGAGGTATAGGCACCGGCACCAGACACATAGGCGCCTTTCGGGCGCAGTGTTGAAAATTCATAGCCGATACCGCAACCGGCTTTCAGAGTCAGTCCCGCCTCGAGATTCTTTTCCAGGATATCCAGCATCGAATCCTGAATGGTGCCGGACACCGTGCAGTTGATTGTGGAGGTGGCGGGCTTGTGCTCCAGAGCACCAGCGTTGGAAATAATCCGGCCTGCAGGAATGGCCCCGTTGCGCAGTGCCCAGAGAAAACGCTCGTACCAGTGTTCCTGTTTTGCCGGTTCTTCCACCTCGGACAGCGCACGGGCAACCCGGCTATAGGTCGCATCGATGGTTTCATCAACCGGATTACCGCTTTTATCCTTGAGGCGATATTTTTTATCCCAGATGTCATCTGAGGCTGGCTGGAGTTTGATTTCGATGGGGGAAGGCTCGTCTGCGGTTTTTAGGGCTTCTATCGACATGGCGGTGCTTGTTTCCTTGTGCAGTATGTGGCTTGAGCAATCTTTGAAGGTCCTGCAGAGGAAAGCGTTGCTGCAACTTCCCCCCCAATTTACCCGGTTTCGGCACTCTTGAGTCGCCTTATGATGAACGGGTAAATAGTTGCTGAACTGGATGGAGTATACAATATCTAGTGCTGTTGGCCAGAGCAACCACTATAGGTAGTAGTTTCTAAAAATCGATCTGATATTCCAACCCATTGCTAGCAGCCACTCAGCCGCCAGCCCGCCGCAGGCAACGCTCTTTGACAAACAACGAAAAATCGTCACGGGAAAATCCTGACCCGGTTACCAGATGAAGTGACCATAAAGGCCTTGCTCGGTCAAAAAAATTGGAAAAAAGTCTCTAGTACCCCCCTTCCTTGGCAAATGGAATCTCATCACGGATAATGCCTCCCTCATTAGAAATTCATCTCCAGTAGAAGGTATCCAAATGAATATCACTGAAAACGCCGTCGTGCTCTTTCATTACACACTCACCGACGAGGAAGGCGTTCAGCTGGATTCGTCTACCGATGATGCGCCTCTGGCCTACATTCATGGCCACAAAAATATTATTCCTGGCCTTGAACAGGCGATGGAAGGCAAAACTGAAGGCGACTCCATGAAAGTCACCGTTCCAGCTGCGGACGCCTATGGTGAGTACCAGGATCACCTGGTACAGGAAGTGCCACGCGAAGCATTCCAGGGTATCGAAGAAGTGAACCCGGGCATGCGTTTTGAAGCACAAACCCCCTCCGGCCCCGTATCCGTAGTGGTAACTGCCGCCTCTGACGAAACAGTCACCGTTGATGGCAACCACCCGTTGGCGGGCAAAGACCTGACCTTTGACGTGAAGATTGAAACTGTCCGTGAAGCTAGCGAAGAAGAACTGGCCCATGGCCATGTTCACGGTGCCGGCGGACACCAGCACTAAGTCTGCTCACCCCCATAAAAAAGGCCAGCTTTCCAGCTGGCCTTTTTTATTGCCCTGTTTTGTTAGCAACAACTAAAACTACGAAATCAACTCCGCTACCAGATCGTACTCTTCCGCCTCAACCACCCGGGCTTTCACCAAGTCACCGGGCTGTAGACCAAATTCGCCATCCAGGAATACATTGCCGTCGATCTCCGGCGCATCGGCACTGGAGCGGCCAATGGCGCCTTCGTCATCGACTTCGTCAATCAATACCTCAATGGTGCTGCCGACCTTGCGCTGTAAACGCTCTGCACTGATGGCCTGCTGGGTTTCCATAAAGCGCTCCCAGCGATCCTGCTTCACCTCTTCCGGCACAGCACCGGGAAGCTCGTTGGCCGGAGCACCGTCCACCGCCTCGTATTTGAAACAACCAACGCGGTCGAGCTGAGCTTCCTGCAACCAGTCCAGCAGGTACTGAAAATGCTCCTCGGTCTCACCCGGGAAGCCAACAATAAAGGTACTGCGCAATGTCAGGTCGGGGCAGATTTCCCGCCAACGGCGAATCCGCTCCAGTACCTTTTCCTCATTGGCCGGACGCTTCATTGCCTTCAGCACCTCTGGGTGAGCGTGCTGAAAGGGAATGTCCAGATAGGGAAGAATCTTGCCCTCCGCCATCAGTGGCAACACATTGTCCACATGGGGATAGGGATAGACATAATGCAGACGCACCCATACCCCCAGCTCACCCAAGGCTTCACAAAGTTGCTGCATATGGGTCTTCACTGGCTTGCCCTGCCAGAAGCCGGTGCGGAATTTCACATCCACACCATAGGCGCTGGTGTCCTGAGAGATCACAAGCAACTCTTTGGTACCCGCATTCACCAGGCGCTCTGCTTCATCCATCACATTGCCGATCGGTCGGCTCACCAGATCGCCGCGAATGGAAGGGATAATGCAGAAGCTGCAACGGTGGTTGCAGCCCTCGGAAATTTTCAGGTAGGAATAGTGGCGAGGTGTCAGCTTGACGCCCTGCTGCGGCACCAGGTCCACATAGGGGTTGTGCTCGGCACTGGGTGGCACGTATTCGTGCACAGCGCCAACCACCGCCTCGTATTGATGGGGGCCGGAAACCGCCAATACGTCCGGGTGAACATCGCGAATGGCTTTTTCGTCACCACCCATGCAGCCGGTCACAATCACCCGACCGTTTTCCGCCATGGCTTCGCCGATGGCATCCAGGGATTCCTGTTTGGCACTATCGAGAAAACCGCAAGTGTTAACCACCACCACATCGGCATTCTCATAACTTGGAGACACTTCGTAACCTTCCAACCGCAGTTGGGTGAGAATACGTTCAGAGTCCACTAGCGCCTTGGGGCAGCCGAGAGAGATAAATCCAACTTTGCCTGACATACCTGACCTGTTGACTGGCACCGCACTTCAACGCGCAGCATCCGAATTAATGGAAGCCGCGGATTCTACAGCAAACCCTCTCTGACTGCCCGCAGAATGGCTTTACTGGGCGGTCCAACCACCATCCACGGGCAGGCTTGCACCGGTAATGGTGGCAGCGGCATCTGAGCACAGGAACACCGCCAGGTCACCCAGCGCAGAGGGCTGGGTCGCCTTGGGCACCGGCTGTTTGGCAATAATGGTGCGCCGCTTGCCCTCTTCAAAACTGACGCCATCCCGATCCGCAGTTGCTTGAAATTGGGCCGCCACCAGTTCGGTATCCACCCAACCCGGGCAGATGGCATTGGCGGTGACACCTTTTTCTGCGTTCTCCAGCGCCACCACCTTGGTGAGGCCGACAATGCCGTGCTTGGCCGCAACGTAGGCTGCCTTCTGCAGGGACGCCACCAGGCCGTGTACGGAGGCAATGTTAATAATGCGGCCCCAGCCGCGCTCCTGCATACCGGGCACCAGCAGGCGTGTGGTGTGAAATGCGGAACTGAGGTTGATGGCGATGATGGCATCCCACTTCGCCACGGGAAAATCTTCAACAGAGGCGGTGAACTGAATGCCAGCGTTGTTGATGAGAATGTCCACCTGACCAAACTTTTCCAGCGAGGCATTAACCAGCGCTTCGTTACCCTCGGCAGTGGAAATATCAGCATTGCTGAACAGACACTCGACACCAAAGCGGGACTCAAACTCCTTCGCCAGGGCAGCGCCTTCTGCAGGGTCCATCAGACCGTGTAACACAATATTGGCACCGGCATCTGCCAGACGCTCAGCCATGGCATAGCCAATGCCACTGCTGGAACCAGTCACCAATGCAGTTTTACCTTTCAACATAAATCACCTCACGAAATGGATGGTGTCAGCCCGGGGTAGATGGTGGGCGAACAATTGGATTGACGATTGCAAAATCTATGGGAGCAAACAGTTTAAGCCATTCAGCCGGCAATACAAAAAAGCCTTTGCTGCCGACGACAGGCATAAAAAAAGGCCCCCAAACAGGGAGCCTTTTTTGACAGCGCCAGAGAATCAGAACTGCATTTCCGGCACGTTGTCGGGAACAACCAGCTCACCGCCAGTCTTTTCCACGATCTCTTCAACAGATACGCCAGGCGCACGCTCCACCAGGTGGAACTTGCCATCATAGATCTGAATGAAAGCCAGGTCGGTCAGTACATTCTTGATACAGCCCGCACCGGTCAATGGCAGGGTACACTCCGGCAGCAGCTTGGAGTTACCGTATTTGTCGGCGTGGGTCATCAACACGATGATGTTATCGGCACCGGCTACCAGGTCCATTGCGCCGCCCATACCTTTTACCAGCTTACCGGGAATCATCCAGGAAGCGATGTTGCCGTTCACGTCCACTTCGAACGCGCCAAGCACGGTCAGGTCCACATGACCACCGCGGATCATGGCGAAGGACTCAGCCGATGAGAAAATGGAAGCACCAGTGGCCGTGGTTACAGTCTGCTTACCGGCATTGATCAGATCGGGATCAACCTGATCTTCTGTTGGGAACGGTCCCATACCCAGCAGGCCGTTTTCGGACTGCAGCATAACTTCCATACCTTCCGGCACATGGTTCGCCACCAGCGTGGGGATACCAATACCGAGGTTTACGTAGTAACCATCCTGTAGCTCGCGGGCAACACGGATAGCCATTTGATCACGAGAAAGTGCCATGATTGTCTCTCCTCTTAACCTTCGCGAACTGTGCGGATTTCAATACGTTTTTCAAACGTACCCTGAATCAGACGATCTACGTAAATACCGGGGGTATGTACATACATCGGGTCCAGTTCGCCAGGTTCAACAATCTCTTCCACTTCCATCACGCAGATCTTGCCAGCGGTGGCGGCCATGGGGTTGAAGTTCATGGCTGTGTTGCGGTAGATCGCGTTACCGTAACGGTCTGCTTTCCACGCTTTAACAATGGAAAAATCGCCCTGAATAGACTCTTCCAAAATGTATTTTCGGCCGTCAAACTCGCGCACATCCTTGCCTTCACCAATATCGGTACCGTAACCGGTGGCCGTATAGAACGCAGGAATACCAGCGCCCGCAGCGCGCATTTTTTCTGCCAGAGTGCCCTGGGGCGTCAGTTCCACTTCCAGCTGGCCAGAGAGCAGTTGCTCTTCAAACAATTTGTTCTCACCCACATAGGAAGAGACCATTTTCTTGATCTGACGATCTTCCAGCAGAATGCCCAGACCAAATCCATCAATACCACAGTTGTTGGAAACAATAGTGAGGTCCTTGGTGCCCATTTTCTTGATCTGCTTGATCAGATTTTCGGGAATACCACAAATACCAAAACCGCCAGCAATCACGGTCATGCCATCTTCGAGACCTGCCATCGCTTCTTCGTAGGTGCTCACCACCTTATCGAAACCCGCCATGAACTTTTTCTCCTCAATCGTTTTTTATGATTTACCCCGCAGACAATACATCTGGCCTGCAAAACCGTTAAAGCATCCTATAGCGCAATATATTTATCAAGCGTAAAATTTTAATCAAATGATTAACCCCCCTTATAAATAGAAGTGGACACATGGATATCACCATTAAACAACTCAAGGCATTTGTGACCGTTGCTCAAACGCGCAATTTTGCGGAAGCCGGGGAGCGCCTGCACCTGTCCCAGCCCGCACTAAGTATTGCCCTGAAAAACATGGAAGAAGTGGTCGGTGGCAAGCTGCTGGCACGCACGACCCGCACCCTGTCACTCACTCCGGAAGGCGAAGCTTTCCTGCCAGTGGCACAGCGCTTGCTGGCCGACTGGGATAACGCCCTCACCGACCTGCATAACCTGTTTGCCATGCGTCGTGGCAAACTAAGTATCGCTACCATGGCATCCTTCTCCATCAGCAAGTTGCCCAAGGCATTGCACCACTACCGGGATCAGTTTCCGGATATCAACATCACCGTGCAGGATGTGGTGGCTGAGGAAGTGATTGACATGGTGCGCAAAGGTCGCGTAGAGGTCGGGGTGACCTTCGACCTGGAAGAGTCTGAAGACCTGCATTTCGAACCACTATTTGAAGACAGTTTTTTTGTGGTCACGCCCCACGACCACCCGCTGCTGAAACAAAAAACGATCCGCTGGGCAGAGCTTCAGAACTACCCCTTTGTTACCCTGCAACGACCCTCAGCCATGCGCCAGATGATCGACGACACCACTGACAGTTGCGGCATACACCTGACCGTCGAGTTTGAAGCCCACCAACTGGCATCTATTGGCTCTATGGTCGCCAATGGACTCGGTATCAGCGTAGTTCCCTCATTGGCTATTCAGCAAATGCAGCTGCTGGGTGCAGAAAGCCGGCCACTGACTGACCCGGTAGTCAAGCGTCAGGTGGGCATTCTGACACGTCGCCGCTACCCATTATCCTCTGCGGCCAATGCGCTTGTGGAAACCCTCAAGTCCCAGATCACCGCACCCTGACGACCTGTGGAAAATCTGGTAGGGTGTCCGCCCCAACGATCAACAACTGAATAAATAGCATGAGTGATTCCAAAAAATTTGACGCCAGCATGAATCCAGACGAGCTGTACCTGGAAGAAATTTTCACCGACCAGAAGATCGGTAGCATCCGTCGCCTGACCCCGGTCACCGCCGACGGCGAGCGCGATCCCAACCGCGAAATTGCCTACATGGGTTCCACCCAGGTGATGAGCCCCATGGGTGCGCTGCCCATCAACTTCCTGATCGAGGCCACCAGCATTGGTGAAGCGGCAGAAAAATTTGGTGCCGAAGCCGAAGCCGCAGTTGAACGCACAGCCAGAGAGCTGGAAGAACTGCGCCGTGAACAGGCCTCAAAAATTGTTGTACCCGGCCAGGATGGCGGCATGGGTGGTATGGGCGGCATGGGTGGTATGGGCGGCCCCGGCGGACTGGGTGGTTCCGGCATTATCACCTGATAACCTCGACCCCTTTCACCACTTGAGTAGGCGCTGTCCACCAGCGCCTCAAGAGCCCACAAATATTACCTAGAGTGCTGCGTGCATGGCCCTGAAAGCCACTGTGTTCAAAGCGGAGTTAGCCGTATCCAATATGGATCGCGGTTATTACCACACGCACGCCCTCACCATTGCTCGTCACCCTTCCGAAACCGATGAGCGCATGATGGTACGCCTGCTGGCTTTTGCACTGAATGCCAACCCACAGCTGCAATTTTGTCGGGGACTGTCCAACGATGAAGAGCCGGATCTCTGGCAGAAAAACCTGCAGGGCGATATCGAGCTGTGGATTGAGGTGGGGCAGCCGGATGAGCGACGTATCCGCAAAGCCTGCAACAGGGCCGACACCGTACTCATATACCCCTATGGCGCACATACTGCAGAGCAGTGGTGGCAAAATATCGCCCCCAAGCTGAGCCGCTTCGATAATCTCGAGGTGTACTATTTTTCCCCACAGGACACCGCGTCATTAACCTCCCTGGCAGAACGCAGCATGTCTCTGCAGGCCACCATTCAAGACGGCATGATGTGGTTTGGTAATGACATCACCACGCTGAGCATCCATCCCGAGCGCTGGCGACCCTACTGAGCGGCACATTTCTACGATTGTTAATTACTGATCGGCTTAACCAGCACCCACACGGCTTGACTACCACATACCACACAAGCCTGTCGCCAATCCCCCACTTCAACATCTAGCTCAACAATCGATTTAAAGCTTTTTAACACCCAGGAAACGTAGCAATCATATTTTTTCGTATATAGATACGTAACAGTTACGATATTTTCGTATTTTCTATAAAATATATCCACCCTATACTGGCAGTCAAACTAGGAGAAGGAGTGATGCCAAGTATGGAAAAACTATCTAATGAAGAAACAAAGCGTCTGCTGGACCACGCGTGCAGTGCGGCACAAATGACAGCCACAAAAGTAGCTGACATTCTCGATGTTCCAGCCCCCAGAATCTCTGAGGGACGAAATATGGCGTGGCGTTTGAACCAAACCCAAGCCGACAAATTAACAGAGAAGTTCGGTCGGCCAAGGGGAAAAGCCGGTATATTTATCCGCGCTGAACGAAGAGAAAGTATCCAGCACTTTCTAGATAACGAGAAACCACTTTCTGAATATAGGCACTTCAAGCGAGCAAAAGCATTCTTTGACTCTCAGGAGTTTCAAAACAAATTAGCTGATGCGCTACAACTTAGCGACGAGAGCCCTTCGCTACTGCAGAGCATTGAAAAGAAACGTCAGAGCAAGACCGCCGAAAACCGCAAGAGCAGGTTAGATATACTTTTTTCTATCATGCAAACACCTGAATTTGCTCGCTGGCTGTCATCGGCAGGCGTTTACTTGAATCGCCTATGTGACACCTATGATGACCTGAACGAAATTTATCGAATGATGGGAGCCTCGACATATTATGCGATCGATGACCTACCCAATATCGACCCCCAAGGCAGCAATGAAAACTTATCCTCAGAAAATAGCCTGGACGAGATTTTAAGATCTCACAGCCTAAATATTCAGCAGCTGGGCGCTATGCGTCTGTTTCTGGTTGGAGCGCTCGAACAAAGTTTACGGGGGCCTACGTCAAGCAATCAAACTGCTGAGAGCTTAACGGAAATGCATGAGTACGTTATTACCGGGCAAAAAATCTGGTCTTATACCGGAGCTTTTTCTGAACCAAAAAGGGGTGAAATCGGCATAGACAACGAACACTTGCCAGAAATAAAGAACGGTCCTGATTGGACTCCGCTACTCACTGGAGATTATTCATCTTTATTGAGCACACACCTGGCACCCGAACAGAAAGCAACACCATTATCTGTTGATTTTTGGACAACATACGAAGCCACCCTTTTCATGAATGACAATTGTGACTATGCCTTCTGGCTTTCATTAGCCTCAGATAGGCAATTAAAAGGTGAGATTATTCATTTTCCAACGCGCAATATCGTTGTTCCATTTATATCAGGGTCAGAACTTTTTAAAGAACTCGAAAAAATTCGGGCCTGGCTGACACTACCTGAGCTTCCTTTGATCACAATCAAGACCGATATAGCAAAGCATGGCGGCTATTTACCCGGCACTATCGTTATTTAGAAACCATTCAACACCTTTAAGGACGAAACATGTTGAAAATAAAATTTATTGGCGCAACAAAATGGATTACAGGATCCTGTTCATGGCTATGGCACACAGATTCAAACACCCAGTTTCTGGTGGATTGTGGCATGCACCAGGGCACACACGAGGAGCAGTGGAATAACTATCAACCTTTCGAGTTTGATGCCACCCGAATTCAGTACGTGTTACTCACACATGCACATATCGACCACTGCGGTCTACTACCTAAACTGATCCAAAATGGCTTTAAAGGCTGGGTCTACTGCACCCAAGCGACGCGGGAAATAGCTGAACTGATGCTGCGAGATTCAGCCAAAGTAAGCGACCTCTTTAAGGAATCTGACGTCGACAAAATCAAATGGCATGCCATCGATAGCGGCAACTTTAACTGGAACAAGCGGTTCCGCCTAGCCGATGGGCTTTGGATCGAATTCAGCAGAGGAAGTCACGTTCTTGGAGCCTGTGGAATCACTATCGCATGGCGAACCAGCAGCGAATCCGACCCAACAAAAAGCATTCATTTCAGTGGAGATATCGGCAATCAACTTGATGAAAATTGTTTTCTCCCCTTACTAAAAGATGATCACAACCCAAATCCGAAAGCCAATTATATCTTGGTCGAATCTACCTACGGAGCAGATGAGCGCGACTCATTATACAAAAATGCTCAAAACAGAATTAATACTCTGGGCGATATTATCTGCAACACCGTATACAAAAAAGGCGGGAATGTTGTGATACCAGCCTTTTCTTTCCATCGTACACAGGAAATTATTGCTGACCTTTTAGCTTGGCAATGGCATTTTTGGCCAAAGAGCGAGCATTCAGGCTTGATGGGATACTTGCAACCCAAGAAAGATGGATCTGGAGATGAGGTGTATAGCAGCCCGTTAAGAGTACTATGCGAAAGCCCTCTGGCAGCTAAAATAAATCAGGTATACGCATCACAGCTCCAAAAAAGACTCGCTAATGGCAAATACCAATATCTAAACCCAGAGCTAACGGGCAGACTGAATTGTTCAGAGGAAGAAAGCAGTCAAATATTCAGGGAATTAACTGAAAACCAACACACCATTTTTAAAAAAGGTCATTTAGTCAGGTGTTTATCTCCAGAACCTATTACAAAAGAGAAATTTCAAAAGCAATTAGATAGGTACCCTGTGGTCATTGCAAGTTCCGGCATGTGTGACCACGGGCCAGTAAAAAAGCATATCGACAAACATTGGCGCGATCCGAAAAACACTATTGTGCTCACGGGTTTTCAAGCGCAAGGAACAAGGGGTCGAGCACTTTTGGATTATGCTGAATCTCCCACCCAAAATGGAAAGCTAGCAGAAGTAATCAATCTTTCCGGGTTTTATTCTGGCCATGCAGATCAAGCAAAACTTCTTGATTACCTTTTCTCACTGGGATCACACGCAGAAAACTCTAATTCAGCATGCGTCTTTATCAATCATGGTGAATCAACAAGCAAGAATGCTCTTAGAGATGCCATATTAAACCGTTCTAACCAAAAACGACCCGGCGACAGAACAATTAATTCTGTGCAAATAGCAAAATCTGAGTGGTTTGATCTGAACTCTGGCTCCTACATTCAAGAAAATAGGCGAGCTAGTAGTGACCTGATAGAGCACTTGATTGCTATTGAGGAAAAACTAAGCCTGCTAATTGAGCGCAAACATTTATAAGGCTTATTGGTTGCAGGCAGTCGACTTAAGCTTTTATCGTCTACCGTAGTAAGTTGTGGCTAACTGGCACCAAAGCGTGATTAAAGCTCTGACCAACATCAGTCTGAAAGTTTTGAACAGGCCTTATTATGACTTTGTCACACCCAGAATCTAGAGTACTGCTGCACCCTAGATTCTGGGTGTGACACTGTATGTATTTATGTCATCAGTTACTGACCGGCTGCACCAAGACCCAGGGCTTCACTACCACCGACCACACCAGGGCATCGGTTTCCAACCAGGTGACCGCCTGTTCATCACTGACTTGTCCTACCTGTCCGGCGGTCATCCAAGCCTGAACCTTCTCTTTGTTGTCCTGGCAGATTTCCCAGGCCACATCGATCAGGTCCAGTTCCGGCGCCACGTAAATGGTGGAGCCATTGGCAAAAAACTTTTGCAACTCTTGCCAGCCAATTTTTGCTGTTTCCTGTAGTAATTCTTCTTTCAACATTGCTCTCTTTCCAAAATAGTTCTCTCACTCAAACGCTTTGCCCGGCGGCTACCCCGGAGGCCCAGGCCCATTGAAAATTAAAGCCCCCCAGATGGCCAGTGATGTCCAGCACCTCGCCAATAAAATACAGGCCAGGTTGCAACTGGCTCTCCATGGTTTTGGAGGATACCTCCCGAGTATCGACACCGCCCAGGGTGACTTCCGCGGTGCGATAGCCCTCGGTGCCGGAGGGTTTTAACTGCCAGCCATTTAGCTGTTTCGCTACCGCCAGCAACTGTTTGTCCGGCCATTCCGCAAGGGGCGTTTCCGCGCGTTCTGACCACCACAGTGCCTGTAATTCCTGAACCAGTTTGCGCGGCAACTCCCTAACCAGCAAGGTGCGCAATAATGTCCTCGGCTGTTGCGACTTCATGGCCATTAGCCACGTTGCCACATCTGTGTCAGGAAGCAGGTCAATGTGCACTTCCTGCCCTTCACGCCAGTAACTGGAGACTTGCAAAACTGCCGGACCACTGAGCCCACGGTGGGTAAAAAGAAGATGTTCCCGGAAAGATTTACCGCCGGCGGTCACCCGAACTGACACCGACAAGCCAGAGAGCTTCTCTGTCAGCAATTTAAAACCGTCGCTAAAGGTAAAGGGTACCAAGGCTGGTCGCAACGGCACCAGACTATGGCCAAACTGCTGCGCCAGCCTGTAACCGAAGTCGGAGCCGCCCAGTGTCGGCACCGACAAACCACCGCTGGCCACCACCAGTGCGTTGGCATGAAACTCCCCAAGACTGGTCTGCAACCGGAAGCCCTGATTGGCCTCCTCGCAAGTCACTTCGCGGATCTCGCATCGGGTCTTCAGCTGTACACTCGCTGCGTCCGACTCCGCCAATAACATATCGAGAATATCCTGGGAGCGGTGATCGCAGAACAACTGGCCAAGGGTCTTCTCGTGGTAGGCGATACCGTGCTTATTAACCAGTTCAATAAAGTCCCATTGGGTATAGCGGCTCAGCGCCGACTTACAAAAGTGTTTGTTGTCTGACAAAAAATTCTCGTGAGAGGCATACATATTGGTGAAATTACAGCGCCCACCGCCTGACATCAAAATTTTACCGCCAATACGTTTAGCGTGATCAAGTACTGCCACGCTGCGCCCACGTTTACCCGCTTGCGCCGCGCAAAATAAACCCGCTGCCCCCGCGCCAATCACAATAACATCTAGTTGTTTTTTCAGAATCTGCTCTCTTAAATCAGCAATTGGTATCGACTTTGCAGCCCCCAGAAGAACCCCCAATTCTAGCAGCTTCTAAGTGTTTTTGGCATTGAGTTTAACGTTCAAACTCAATGTGAGCAGCCGTGACAGGTATTGCCCTTGGCCCATAACTGCCGAGGTTTGCCCAGGTATGATTATGGTGTGCTGAAATACTTGCGGCCGTTAAAACTGGCGTATCGATGGTAGTGTGCCCATCTTCGACCACCGTC
>JALRJN010000077.1 GCA_023261185.1 Porticoccus sp. | reverse complement strand
CTAACAAGCACGGCACAAGGCCCAAACACCGGTGGCGTTGACTCACCGGGTTGCCCTGAATAGCATGGTTCTCTCGTTCGCCAATTGAGATGTTGAGGCAAAGATGAAAAAAACCGGGGCATGGCTCACCTGTTACGCACTGGAACAGATTGGTGTCACCCGGGTTTTTGGCATCCCCGGAGCCCACAACGCAGACATCTACCGGGAACTTGAACACTCAGCCCGCATTACCCCACACCTGGTCACTCACGAAGCCAGCGCTGCCTTTATGGCGGATGCTGTCAGCCGCACGACAGACACCATCGGCACCCTGCTGGTGGTTCCTGGCGGCGGCATTACCCATGCAACCAGCGGCATTGCCGAGGCTTTCCTGTCGGGGATACCGTTGCTGGTCATTGCCGGCGGAGTCGAGCAGCAAACCGGCCATCGCTACCAGCTGCATGATATTGACCACCACAGCCTGCTGAAGCCGATCACCAAAGCCACCTTCCTGGTGGAGTCAGCCAACGACATCGCCCCCACACTATTTGAGGCCTACCGCTGCGCCATGGAGGGTGAACGGGGCCCGGTGTTTGTGGAAATTCCCATAGACCTGCAAGCCAATAGTTTTGACGTTCGCACCCTGCCCGAATTTCATGGTCACCCTAACCAACCACATCTGGACTCAGCGGCGATCGAAGAGGCCGCCCAGCGTTTGATTAATGCCAAACAGCCCGGCCTGTTTATCGGCTGGGGGGCTCGCCATGCCAGTGCCAGTTTACAGGCACTGGCATCACATCTGGGCGCACCGGTGGCCACCACGCTGCAAGGTCTTGGTGTATTTCCCGCCAGTCACCCCCTGCATGCCGGCATGGGTTTTGGCCCCGCCGCCGTACCGGCAGCACAACAGGCATTTGCTGATTGCGATTGCCTACTGGCAGTGGGTACACGCTTTTCAGAAACCTCCACCGGAAACTATGGCATGTCGCCACCTGCCAATCTGATCCATGTGGATATCAACCCCGACGTGTTCAACGCCAACTACGAAGCGGCGCTGACTCTGCAGGGAGATGGCAAGACCGTGGTAGACGCCCTGCTGTCCAGGATAAGCGAGTTGAGGCCCAATGCAGCCAACAGCCAGGTCCTGGCAAAAACCATCGCGACACTAAAACAGGAGTATCTGGACAGCTGGTTGAAATTACCCGGAGATAGAGTCAACCCGGCCCGTTTTCTGACAGCACTTCGCACTCACCTGCCAGCGGATGCCCTGCTGGCCTGTGATGATGGCAACCATACCTTTCTCGCCGCAGAGTTGTTCCCGATTCTACCGGGTGGCAATTTCATATCACCCAGCGATTTCAATGCCATGGGTTACTGTGTTCCGGCTACCAACGCCCTGAAACTCTGCCACCCCGACCAGGTCGTGGTCGGCATTGTCGGTGACGGAGCCATGATGATGACGGGGATGGAAGCCATCACTGCCAGCAAATATCACCTGGGAGTCATTTATTGCCTGTTTAACGATGGCGAACTTTCCCAGCGCAGCAGCCAGCGCCCCGGTCGTTACGGTGCCATGTCGAAACTGGGCGAAGCTGACTGGATTGCTTTTGCCCACGCCGTGGGCTGTGAATACGTGGCTGTGGAGGACAATCAGGAAATCGAGTCGGCCCTGAACACCGCGATGTCTCTCGCGGCCAAGCAACAACCGGTATTTATGGATGTACATGTGGATTACAGCCGTCGCAGCGCTTTTTCCGAAGGGCTATTGAAGGCCAGGCAAAAACAATCCGGCCGCACCTCCCGGGCCAGATGGCTGGCACAGGCGCTAAAAGACAAGATCGTTGGCTAGGGTCAAAGCTGTTGAAGCAGAAAAATCTGGTAAGCTGAAGACCCGTTAAAAATTATAAAAACCATGCAAACAACACCTCTGCTGGAAGCCGTCAGACAAGTTCGTCTGTTTGCCCTGATCGGCGGACCCATGCTAGCGGTGCTGGTTTTCTGGCTGGTGCCGGACAGCACCCGGGGACTGAATGGCGAACTGCTGACGCTGGGGGTACCCGGTCGTATTACGGCGGCACTGGCAGTCTGGATGGCAACCTGGTGGCTGACAGAAGCTGTATCCATTTATGCCACCGCCCTGTTACCCCTCGCCCTGCTGCCACTGGCTGGCGCCAATACCATTTCCACCACGGCACAGGCTTACGCTCACCCACTGATTTTCCTCTTTATGGGCGGCTTTATCCTCGCCCTCGCCCTGGAGAAGTGGCACCTGCACCGACGTTTTGCAATTTCCGTACTGCGGCTGGTTGGCACCAAACCATCCACACTGGTCGGCGGCTTTATGTTTGTTGCAGCTTCCATGAGCATGTGGATTACCAACACCGCCACCACATTGGTAATGCTGCCCATTCTGTTAAGCATTATTCAGTTACTGGACAAGGACGCACCCAACCGGGAAAACTTCAGTCTCTGCTTACTGCTCGGTGTCGCCTACGCAGCATCCATTGGAGGTATCGGCACCATCGTCGGCACCGTGCCCAACATGTTCACCGTATCCTTTATCGAGCGCGAACTGGGAATCGAGATCAGTTTTGCCCGCTGGATGACCATTGCCCTGCCTATTGTCGTGATCTTTATACCCACCGTCTGGTGGATGCTGACCCGCTGGATCTACCCACCGGGCGATCAGCCAGTCGATGGCGACTTTCTCAGGCAACCCCGGGAACCTTGGTCTCTCGGCGCGAAAATGACCTTGACCATTTTCCTGTTAACCGCCCTGTGCTGGATTGTGCGCCCGCTCCTGATCAAGTTACCGCTACTCTCGGGTTTGAGTGATACCGGTATTGCGATCATTGCAGCACTGTTGTTGTTTATTCTGCCGGTCAACCTGAAGGAGAGAGAATTTCTTATTGACTGGGAAACCGCCTTGAAGCTGCCATGGGGCATCCTGTTACTGTTCGGTGGCGGCCTGGCATTGGCTGGCGCTATTCGCAGTACCGGGGTCGGAGAGCTGCTGGCGGTGCAACTTGCCGGACTGCATGGTGTTCCTCCATTGGTTTTGACTCTGTTGGTGGTTACCTTGATTATTTTTCTCACCGAGTTAACCAGTAACACAGCCACTACCACGGCTTTGATACCCATTTTTGCCGTTATGGCCGAGGGGCTGGGCATTGACCCTCTACCGATTATCATTCCCGCCACCATAGCCGCCAGCTGTGCCTTTATGTTGCCGGTCGCAACGCCACCCAATGCCATCGTGTTCGGCTCCAACCTGATTCGCATTCCGCAAATGGCACGGGCGGGTTTCGGGATTAACCTGGTGGGTATACTGTTAATCAGCCTGACTCTTCACCTGACACTGGGCTAAGAGCCTTAACTACACAACGGAGTACACCACTTCATGCATATCTGGGTTGATGCCGACGCCTGTCCCAATCCCATCAAGGAAATACTGTTTCGTGCAGCATTGCGTTGCGAAGTTCCGCTGACCCTGGTGGCCAACCACGCCATCCGTGTGCCCTCCTCTCCGCTGATCAAGTTCCGCCAGGTAGAGAGTGGTTTTGATGTGGCGGACAACCTGATTGCCCAACAAGCCAGTACTGGCGATATTGTGGTGACCGGCGATATACCGTTGGCGGCTGAAGTGGTGGAAAAGGGTGTACAGGTGATCAGTCCCCGGGGTGAACATTTCACTCCGGCCAATATTCGTCAACGACTGGCGATGCGTAACCTGATGGAAGAATTGCGCAACACTGGCGAGGTTCGCGGCGGACCGTCCAGTCTTGGCAACACGGAACGACAACAGTTTGCCAATGTGCTGGATCGCCTTCTCGCCGCCCGAAAGAAATGACTCGAAACAAGAAAAAACCTTTATCCTTCAGGATGATACCCGTATACTTGCGCCCCTCATTTTATCCGGCCTTTGGCCATACAGGCTCCTCATATGTCTTCCCCTGATTTTACTTCACTGGGCATTGCCAACCCGGTGTTGCAAGCCGTGCAATCCCTCGGCTACGAACAACCCTCTCCCATCCAGGCACAAAGCATTCCCATCTTACTTGAAGGCGCTAACCTGCTGGGTGTCGCACAAACCGGCACAGGCAAAACCGCAGCCTTTGCTCTGCCATTGTTGAGTCGGCTCGACAGCACCCAGAAAACGCCCCAGGTGCTGGTGCTGACGCCTACCCGTGAGCTGGCGATTCAGGTTGCAGAAGCGTTTCAGACCTACGCCCGCCACATCAAAGGCTTCCATGTGCTGCCGATTTACGGTGGTCAGGATATGCGCGGCCAACTGCGCGGCCTGCAGCGCGGAGCTCAGGTGATTGTCGGTACCCCCGGACGTATTCTCGACCACCTGCGCCGCCGCAGTCTCAACCTTGGAGAGGTGCGGGCGCTGGTTCTGGATGAAGCCGACGAAATGTTGCGCATGGGCTTTATCGACGACGTAGAAACGATTCTTTCGGAAACCCCGAACAACTGTCAGCGCGCGCTGTTTTCCGCCACCATGCCGCCAGCCATTCGCCGGGTGGTTTCCAAATACCTCGGCGATGCAAAAGAAGTCAGCATCGCTTCTAAGACCCGCACCGTAGAGCGCATCAGCCAACGCTACCTGATGGTTCAGGGTCGCCACAAAATGGATGCTCTGACCCGTATTCTTGAGGTGGAAGATTTCGATGGCATGATCATTTTTGTGCGTACCAAATCAGCTACCGTGGAAGTGGCGGAAAAACTCGAGGCTCGAGGTTTTTCCTCTGCGGCGTTGAATGGCGACCTGAGCCAGGCATTGCGTGAGCGCACTATTAACCGCCTGAAGAAAAATCAGGTCGACATTGTCGTCGCTACCGATGTTGCCGCCCGCGGACTGGATGTGGAGCGAATCAGCCACGTCATTAACTACGATATTCCCTACGACAATGAAGCCTATGTGCACCGTATCGGCCGCACTGGCCGTGCCGGTCGCGAAGGCCAGGCCATTCTCTTCGTAGCCCCGAAAGAGCGTCGCCTGTTGCGCTCCATTGAACACTCGACCGGCCAGGCTATCACGTCCATGGACCTGCCCACCGGCGAGCAGGTCAGCAATCAGCGGGTTGAACAGTTCCAGCAACAGATTTTGAAGACCCTGGAAGCCACCGACCTCGATGTCTTCCGCGAATTGCTTGAAAAACTGGCCCATGATCAGGAACTGTCCATGACAGATATCGCTGCGGCACTCGCCTCGCAGCTGCAGCAGGATCGCCCGCTGTTTCCGAAGCTGGCCCACATTGAAACCGGCGATCGCAACCGTAATGCCGACAGAGAAAAACCTTCACGCGAACCCCGGGAACCACGCAGCCGCGAAAGAAGGGAACCTCGCGAGTCTGCCCGTGCAGAACGCCCGGAGCGTAACCGCGAACCGAGAAAGCAGCGCGATGAGCACGGCGAGTTCGAAATGGTCACCTACCGTATGGAAGTGGGGAAAAACCACGGCGTCACGCCAGGCGATATTGTTGGCGCCATTGCCAATGAAGCCGATATAGAAAGCCGCTACATCGGACACATCAAGCTGAATGATGATTACAGTACAGTGGAGTTGCCGGAGGGAATGCCAAAAGAGCTGTTTGATCACCTTCGCAACAAAGTGCGGGTTTGCCAGCACCCCATGAAGCTCAGCCTGGTGGACAGCGGCACATCGAAAAAACCTAGCAGCAAAGGCAAAGCAGAAAAAGAAAAACCGGCACATCCGAAGCCACGCAAAAAACGTAGCTGATCAACGTCCCCATCAAAGCCGGACACAGAGTCCGGCTTTTTTTTGCACTGACGAATACGGCACTGTCTCCTATACTCAGGCTTTGAACTGGTCAGGGAAGGCAAAAAGATGAAACGCATTGTGATCTGTGCCGATGGCACGTGGAATCGTCCGGAAAAAGATCTTGGCAAGGACCACCCCACCAACATTCTCAAGCTGGCCAGGGCAGTGCGCCCGGTGGATAACCAGTCGACACCTCAACAGGTGTTCTATGACTGGGGCGTGGGCTCCTATTATGACCCATTGATCGGAGGCGCCACCGGCAAGGGCATTAATAAAAACATCATGGATGACTACCGTTACCTGGTGCAGAATTATTCGCCCGGGGATGAACTGTTCCTATTCGGTTTCAGCCGCGGCGCCTACACCATCCGCAGCCTGTGCGGTCTGATCAATAATTGCGCCATACTGAAACGCCCGGATGCCCAGCTCATTCAACAGGCATTTGATCACTACAAAAAACCGGGCAAAGCCTACCACCCGGATGGCGAAGCATCCCTGGCCTTCCGCGCCAAACACGCTCACCCCAGTCGCGAGATCAAGTTTGTCGGGGTCTGGGATACCGTGGGCGCCCTGGGCATTCCCTTTTCCTTTCTCGGTTTACTGGATAAAAAGGACGAGTTCTACGACACCAAGATAGGACCCAACATCCGTATGGCACGTCATGCCATGGCCATTGATGAAGTTCGCTCGGACTTCCAGCCGACCATCTGGCAGCCCCGGCCAGGACTGGACCTGAAACAGGTGTGGTTTGCTGGAGTAAACAGCAATATCGGCGGCAGCTATGCGCCAGATGATGATGGCGGTTTGCTTTCGGATATTCCCCTAAAGTGGATGATCAGGGAAGCACGTCACGCGGGGCTGGGAGTGGAACAACACCTGCTCGATAATTTACGACCGGCACATTTGGCCACGCTGCATCGCTCACGCAAACATATTTACCGTTCAAAGAGGCCTTACTACCGGCCAATTGCGCACAATGACACACTATTGATGCACACCACAGTCAAGCAACGCTGGGAACAGGACTCAAGTTATCGGCCTAAAAATCTGGCACAACACCTGGAAGCCCACGGCTGGCCAACGCTGGTCAGCTAGGCGGAGATACCCTTGTAAGGCAGCATCATCACATTGGTGATTTTCCAGCTTTTATCCTGCTGCCTGACGAGGGTGTAAACCACCTGCCACAACTGCCGGTTGGCATCTGTCACCAGCAGTTCCTGCAATACTTCATCATCATCCAGAGAGCTGCGACCAAAGGTATAGGAAACCGGCCGGTAAAGTGGCTGATACTGATTGCGAACCATGGTGATAAACATTTCCTCGGTAGGAAATGCCTCTCTGACGCTGGGCGCTGCAAACGAATAGGCGGACTGGTGGTCGTCGACACGAAACGCCTGGATCTGCCCATCGATCACGTCCCGCACCGCGGCTCTATCCTCACCCTGTAGAGGTTCATCCGCAAGCGCAGAAAACGCCACGCACGTCAGCAATACCGTTATCAACAGCCGCCCTAAAGGGCTTTTTGATGCGTACACTCCAGCCATAAAATCACCTCATTCCCAGCCATCATCTGACATTAGTTTCCTTCTTATACCCAGGCGACCGGCTATTCGGATCAGTTTATCCCTTTGTTATTACTCCCTTGCACTTCCTTAACTCTAGCTCCAGCTCATGAATTCGTCTAATACCTCAGGTAGATAACGAGCCTGAATAGATCAATCAGTAATAAAAAATGACAAGACCAGTTTCAACAAGACAAAAAAAACCCGGCCTAAGCCGGGCGCATGGCGCGGAGGTAATCGTATTACAGGGCCAGTCGACGTATGTCGCCCAGCACTGCTGTCAGATAGGTAAAGAAGCGGCCACAATCGGCGCCGTTAATAATGCGGTGATCGTAGGAAACACTGAGGGGCAGCATCAGCCTCGGCACAAACTCACTGCCATTCCAAACCGGTTTTGTCTGGGATTTGGATACCCCGAGAATGGCAGCCTCAGGAGCGTTCACAATCGGTGTGAAGCCGTTACCCCCGATAGCACCTAGGCTTGAAATGGTGAAACAGCCCCCCTGCATGTCTGTTGCCGTCAACTTTCCTTCCCGGGCCTTGGCCGCCAACTCATTGGTTTCATCAGCCAGCTGCCACAAACCCTTACTGTCTACATCGCTGATCACCGGGACAACCAGCCCCCGGGGGGTATCAACCGCTATACCGATATGGATGTATTTTTTCTGCACAAAGTGTTCGCCATTGGCGGTAATGGAGCGATTGAATTCAGGATTCGCTGCCAGTGCATGGGCGCAGGCCTTGAGCAGGAATGGCAACGGTGTGACCTTGGTTCCGCGTTTTTCCGCCTCTTGCTTCAAGGATGCCCGGAAGACCTCCAGGTCCGTGATATCGGCATCGTCAAACTGGGTGACATGGGGCACATTCAGCCAACTGCGCTGCATATTTGCCGCCGTCAGCTTGTGAATTTTCTGTAGCGGGATCATCTCGATCTCGCCAAATTTGCTGAAGTCCACATCCGGAATTGCCGGAATATCGACCCCACCCGCAGACATTACAGGGGCGCTTTCAGCTTTGGCAACAGCTTGTTTTACGTAGTTGTGCAGATCTTCTTTGAGGATACGACCACGAGGGCCACTGCCGGAAACCTTGCTCAAGTCTACACCCAGCTCACGGGCCAGCGCCCTGGATGCAGGACCAGCATAGACATCTCCTGCCGACACGGCAGGTGCTTTCTCCTTAGTCTCGGCAGGGACCGGAGTTGGGGCCGTTGCTGGAGCCTCAGCCGGTGCCACTTGAGTTTCTGGAGCAGCTTCACTTGCAGTCGGTGTTGTTACCTGGTCAGGAGCCGAGGTCCTCATTCTGGCAATACGGTCGCCAGTGGAGACTTTATCCCCCACGTTGACCAATACCTCCAGCAATTCGCCATCAAACGGCGCAGGCAATTCCATGGTGGCCTTGTCGGTTTCCACCACCAGAATCCCGTCTCCTTCACTCAGAGTAGCGCCTGACTCAGCAGCAATTTCGATCACTTCCACCGCATCGGCACCGCCGGTATCCGGAACCAGGACATCCTGCTCAGCGGCTACCGCTGAAGCTGATGGCGCTGCGGGCTCGGCCACCGGAAGTTCCGCCTCGGCAACAGCCAGTGCATCACTGGATTCTGAGAGAGCGGAAGTCTCACCGTCTGCAGATGCACCAACGATCACAGCCAGCACATCCCCACTGGTAATCCTGTCGCCAACCTTGACCAACAGCTGTTTGATGGTACCACCACAGGAAGCAGGCACCTCCATCGTGGCCTTGTCGGTTTCCACCACCACGATGCCATCACCTTCAGCAATCACATCACCCTCGGCAACAGACAGCTCAATAATTTCAAGCGGTTCATCGGTGCCAGTATCCGGCACTGTGGCCTTTTGCTCTGCGGTACCCTGTGAGGCCGGTTTCGGCTGTTCGGCAACCGCTTCCGGTGCAGGATCAGACGTAGCTGTCTCTGGATTGGGAGCCTCCGTTTTCCCGGCAGCGACAGATTCAGTCTCGATTTCAGCAATCGGCGTACCCTCGCTGACCGTATCGCCCTCTGCCACCAGCATTTTTTTGATGATGCCGATCTGGGGACTCGGCACATCCATGGTCGCCTTGTCGGACTCAAGAACAATCAAGGACTGCTCAAGTTCAACACTGTCACCCTCTGCGACGCAAAGCTCGATGACTTCTACTGACTCGGCTCCGCCGAGATCGGGTACGAATATTGTTTCGGCTGTCACTATCTCTTCTCGTTCTCAGCAGCTCAAGGGGTTGATTTTTTCGGGGTCGAAGTTGAAGTCGGCAATTGCCTTGGCAACCACTGATTTCTCGATTTGACCCTCGTCAGCCAGCGCTTTAAGGGCTGCGACGGTTACAAAGTAGCGGTTGACCTCAAAGAAATGACGCAGTTTTTCCCGGCTGTCACTGCGACCAAAACCATCGGTGCCCAGCACGTAGTAGCTGGCTGGCACGAAGGCACGCAGTTGCTCGGTGTAGCTTTTCATATAGTCTGTCGCCACCACAACTGGACCCTGACGGTCTGCCAGCTGCTCGGTGATATAGGGAACTTTGGGATCAGACTCCGGGTGCAACATGTTCCAGCGCTGGGCAGCCTGCCCCTCGCGGGCCAGCTGGTTAACACTGGTGAGGCTCCAGATATCCGCCTCAACATTGAACTGCTCCCGCAGTATGTCAGCCGCAGCCCTCACCTCATTGAGAATGGCACCGGCACCCATCAGCTGCACTTTCAATTTGCTGTCACTGCTTTCCTCAAACAGGTACATGCCTTTGATGATGCCCTCTTCCGCACCTTCCGGCATCGCTGGCTGCAGGTAGTTCTCGTTCATGGTGGTGATGTAATAGAAGCAGTTTTCCTTGTCCTGGAACATCGACTTGAGGCCGTCCTGCATAATCACTACCAACTCGTAACCGTAAGCGGGATCGTATGTCCGGCAGTTGGGAATGGTGTTGGCCAGCACATGACTGTGGCCATCCTGGTGCTGCAAGCCTTCACCGTTCAGAGTCGTGCGACCGGACGTGGCGCCGATCAGGAAGCCCCGTGCCTGCATGTCGCCAGCAGCCCATGTGAAATCTCCAATGCGCTGAAAACCGAACATGGAGTAGAAGACGTAGACCGGTATCATCGGGCAATCGTAATTGCTGTAGGAGGTGGCCAGAGCCATCCAGGCGGACACGGCGCCAGCTTCATTGATGCCTTCTTCGAGAATTTGGCCGCGCTTGTCTTCCTTGTAATACATGATCTGGTCGCGGTCCTGGGGTACGTACTTCTGGCCCGCTGAGGAATAGATGCCCAACTGTCGGAACATCCCTTCCATACCGAAAGTTCTGGCCTCGTCGGGCACGATAGGCACGACCCTTTCACCGATATTCTTGTCTTTCACCAAGGCACCCAGCAGTCTGACAAAGGCCATGGTGGTGGAAATCTTGCGATCGCCGCTACTCTCCAGCAACTTGCTGAAATCATCCAGCGGCGGCGTCTGCAACGGCTCAAAGTCAGGACGGCGACTCGGTACCGGACCACCCAGCGCTGCACGACGTTTTTTCATGTAAGCCATTTCCGGGCTGTCTTCCGGCGGCCGGTAATAGGGAACCTTTTCCAACTCATCATCCGGGATGGGGATCCCGAAGCGATCCCTGAAATGCTTGAGCCCTTCAAAGTCCAGTTTCTTGATGGAGTGGGTATCGTTGGCAGCTTCACCAACACCCATACCATATCCCTTCACGGTTTTTGCCAGAATCACTGTGGGTTGCCCCTTGTGCGCCATGGCTTCCGCATAGGCAGCGTAGACCTTGTAGGGATCGTGACCGCCACGGTTCAGGTACATAATGTCGCGGTCACTGAGGTGTTCCACCATTTCCTTCAGCTCTGGGTAGGCGCCAAAGAAGTGTTCTCGGGTATAGGCACCACCGTTGTGTTTGTAGTTCTGATAGTCACCATCGCATGCTTCATCCATGCGTTTCTGCATCAATCCCGATTCATCTTTTTCAAACAGGGGGTCCCAATGACGACCCCAGACAACCTTGATGACATTCCAGCCCGCGCCGCGGAAAACACCTTCCAGTTCCTGAATGATCTTGCCGTTACCACGCACCGGCCCGTCCAGTCGTTGCAGGTTACAGTTAACCACAAACACCAGATTTTCCAGTTCCTCACGGCCTGCCAAGGAAATGGCGCCGAGGGTTTCCGGCTCGTCACACTCCCCGTCACCCAGGAATGCCCAGACCTTGCGATCGCCCCGAGGGGATAAGCCGCGTGCGGAGAGATAACGCATAACGTGCGCTTGGTAAATTGCCTGCAAAGGACCCAGCCCCATGGACACTGTGGGGAACTGCCAATAGTCCGGCATCAACCAGGGGTGCGGATAGGATGACAAACCCTTGCCATCTACTTCCCGGCGATAATTATCCAGCGCTTCTTCATCAAAGCGGCCTTCCAGGTATGAGCGGGCATAAATACCGGGGGCGCTGTGGCCCTGAAAATAAATCAAATCGCCCAACTCTTCTCCCTCGTTGCCACGGAAAAAATAGTTGAAGCCGATATCGTATAGCGTGGCCGAAGAGGCAAAAGAGGCGATATGCCCGCCAATGCCTTCTTCAGGATTTTTGTTGGCGCGCATCACCATCGCCAGAGCGTTCCAACGAATCATGGAGCGAATGCGCCGCTCCATAAACAGGTCGCCGGGCATACGTTTTTCGCGGGTAACAGGAATCGTGTTGCGATAGGGCGTGGTGATTGCCGGTGGCATACCGACACCGGTGGACGTCGCCCTGTCGAGCAGCTGCTGTAACAGAAACGCTGCACGTTCGGGGCCCTGGTATTTTAATACAGAATCCAGAGACTCAAGCCATTCCTGGGTCTCGACAGGATCCATATCTTTATGCATTTCCAATACCTTACTATTGATTCGTTATCGTTGTCGGGGATGCGGCTTTGTTCACTATAGAACATCCTCCGGCTATATGAATTTGCGGCTCACGCATGTGCCAACGGCGTGTAGTATAACTACATAAAAAAGGGCTTTCAACCACGACTTTGGGACAACTCTTCGCGATCAAAAGCCCTTTTAAAAACATCTATCTTTATGTATTTAAAGATATTTTTATTTTTACAAAAAATATAGTTTTATTACAAATTATTGGAAGGGAGGCGATAAATGTCTTTTTCACCCGCGAAACCATCACCGCCCATAAAGTTGCCGGAGCGGCTATCCAGCTGCAGGGAATAACCGGCCTCGCGCATAATCAGCCCATAGATTTCCACCACTTGCGGCAGGGTCATTTCCTCAATGGCTGCAATGACCTGCTGACGTCGAGCGAAGTCATAATCACGCAAATCAATGCTGCCCCAGTAGCGGGCTGATTGCTCAGCCAGGCTCTTGGGTTTTTCCCTGAGACCAGTGAGAATGGCCGCACGGTGACGCTCAAATTCTTCGCTGCTGAGAGCACTTACAACCCCAGCGAAGTCTTCGGTAAATTTGTCGATTGCAACCTCCAGTGCCGGTACGTCAGCCACCGGTGATTGCACCAGCAGACCAAAACCCGGTACGCGGTCCAGACCCTGATCCACTGCTGCCACCACATAGCCGAGCTGCTGCTGGGTTCTCAGGTCGTGAAAAAATGGCGCCTTGATCAGCTGTCGCAAAAACAGGAATCTGGCAGTTTCCTCGACACTGTCGTTGCGGCCCTGGTAGTAGCGGAGTATGCCCGCGTCTTTATGGTCAATCGCCATGGGCACCTGCATTTTTGCGCCGGGCAGCACTCGGGTAATACCCCTCTCAGGCCACGGCTGCGAATCTCCACTGGCGATTCTGGAGGACAATTTTTCAGCCATCTCAGCGGCCAACTGACCATCGATATTGCCGCTGGCGAATATTTCCAGATAAACGCCACGATAGAGCCCGGCGATAAATTCCCGGAACACTTCCGGATCGAGAGCCTCCAACGCTTCTGCCAGGCGCTCTGGCTGCCAGGCATTCACATCCAGCAAGTAGCTGGGCTCACGCATCAACTGCAGGTACGGAGTGTCTTTGGCCGAGTTGCGCCAACGACGGATCAACTCCTGCCTGAGACGCTCAATCAGTTCTGCCGACGTATCGGGCTTCAACAGACCTTCAGTGACCACATCAACGAGCAGCGGCAGCCTGTCATCAAAACCACTGAACAGCAGGCCGACACCATCGCTTCCACGGCTAACCCCGTAGCGCAAGCCGGCCAGAGCAGCCTCATAACTGGTTTCATTCAAGGTTTCTTCCACCAGACGCACATATAGGTCAGTCATGGCGGCTTCCACCAAGCCGCCATCTCCCGCACCGCGAATCGCCACGTAGAGCTGCGCTTTAGGTACCTGATAATAGTTGTCAGCATAGTGCCAAAGTCGGTAATGGGGGTTGCTAACCAACACCTTCGGCACTTCCGGTTGGGCCGCCCTTTGCGGAAACTTCAAATCAAAGTTTTTCGCCACAAAGGGATTGGCTTCGGGCAGAGCGAGCTGATCCTGGGCGGCAACGACGTCAGGCAGGGATGACACCCTGGTTACGCCGTAAGGTACCTGATATTTCTCGGTCATCCTGGCTGTATCCACATCGGGAGCCATCAGCATCACCATGGCGTTGTCCGGAGTCAGGTACTCAAGCATGCGCGTTAGCAATGCTTCATCGTATTCATCCATACGGTACGGGCCACGCATCACATCCGCGTAGGGGTATTCATGCAGGTTGGCTGCGAGACCGCTGACGCGGTTGATCGGGTCACTCAACTCCTTGAAGCGGAACTGCTGATCCGCCAGAGCGCCCTGCTCTTCAAATCGCCATTGAGCAATACCCTGCTGCTTGACCAGGTCAATTTCCTTGTAGGCCAGTGACAAGACTTCACGCCACTGATCATAACCAGCTGGCGTCAGCGCGATAGTGACATCAAAGCTACTGCCACTGCGATCGGCAATGCCCTCGCCGGCTCTCAGCCCTTCTGCCAGACCTCGGGATTTAAGTACCTCCAGCAGACTGCCCTTACCCTCGTGACCAATCAAATTACCCAGGTACGCCAGGGGCTTCTGACGATCGAATTCATGCATGGCGGGCATGGGAAACGTCAGGGACAGTTCCCTCAATTCACGTTCGGGCTGCATGGTCACCAGCAAAGGCAGCGAGCCCTCCCTGAACAATGGCTGACCATGGAACGGTTTTTCTGTCTTGAAATTGGGCACTTCCTGAAAGCGTTCCAGCACCATTGCCTGCAGTTCATCCAGGCTACGCGGCGCCAGCACGACCAGCGCCATGCGATCGGCAGAATAATGGGCTTTATAGAAGGCCAATAGATCCTGACGCAGCTTTCCATCGCGGTCCTCCAGGGTATCGAGATTACCGACACTAAATTTTGAAGCCGGATGCTCGGGATTCACCACCTGACTGAAAACATCCATCTGGCGCCGGTAATCATTTTTGATACGCGCCTTGTATTCAGAGTGCACTGCATTTTTTTCCCGATCGACATATTCAGCATTAAACAGCGGTGCCACAAAAAAACGGGAGAAACGGTCCAGAGCCGATTCAAAACTTGCCGGGTTGATATCAAAGAAATAATTGGTGTGCTCAAACGAGGTGTAGGCGTTATGGCGACCACCATGCTCACTAATAAAGGCCTGATACTCATCCGGCTCAGGGTATTTGTCGGTTCCCAGAAACAGCATGTGCTCAAGAAAATGTGCCAATCCCTGCCGTTGCAGCGGATCGCTGGAACTGCCGACAAACACATCCAGAGATGCCGCAGCCTTATCGGCCGTCGCATCTGAGATCAATAACACCTGTAGATTATTAGGCAGCAACAGATAGCGGTAGGAAGATGTATCCCCTTCGCTGCGGGCGATATCCTCCCTGACCAGAAGCTCGCTAAAGGCGGGGACAACAAACAGGAGACAAACGAAAGCTACAACGATTCTTTTCATGAAAATCCGTCTTTGTTTAAACGCACAATAAATAAATGGAGTTACTCAGACACCGTCTCGCCGGCATCAGTTCGCGGCCAGGCGTTATAAAGCGCCTTGACCAATGTCGCCAGGGGAATGGCGAAGAAGATTCCCCAGAAGCCCCACAGCCCGCCAAACACCAACACGGCAAGAATGATGGCAATCGGGTGCAGATTTACAGCCTCTGAAAACAGCAGTGGCACCAGCACGTTACCGTCCAGTGTCTGGATGATGCCGTAGATGATCACCAACCAAAACAGGTCACTACCCCAACCCCACTGAAAGTAAGCAACGACCGTGACCGGAATTGTCACCACCACCGCGCCGATATAAGGAATCACCACAGACAAGCCCACCAACAGCGCCAGCAATGCCGCGTACTGCAACCCCATGACCAGGAAAGCGACATAGGTCACCAGACCAACCACCAGGATTTCTATCGCCTTGCCACGCACGTAATTGGCCATCTGCATGTTCATTTCATGCCAGATCCGCCACATGACCGGTCGTTCCTTGGGCAGCAGCGCCGACATCATAGCCAGCAGTTCATCCTTGTCCTTCAGCAGGAAAAAGACCAGCAATGGCACCAGTACCAGATAGACCATCATCACCACCACGCTGGGAAAGGTGCTGAAGGAAAAGGTCACGATACGCTCCGCCATTCCGGCAACTTCTTTCGATGCCTGGGACAGTAGATCCTTGAGTTGCACTTCTGAGATCAGGTGCGGATATTTTTCCGGCAGCAGCATCAGCACACTCTGCCAATGTTTCACCATGGCGGGAATTTCCCCGGTAAGGTTCGCCGCCTGGCGACCGATCAGGGGCAACAGGATCACCAGTATCGCCAGAAATATGCCCACAAACATCAGAAACACCAGAATAACTGCGAGCAACCGGGGCACCTTCCAGGCCACCAGGCGGTTGACACTGCCCTGCAAGAGGAAAGCAAAAATCATCGCCGCCAGAAAAGGTGCCAATATCTCACCCATGGTGACCATCACCACCAGCGCCAACGCCAGCACGAAAGTGAGCAATACCGCTTCTTCTTCACCGAAGTAACGGTTAATCCAGGAATCAAGCACTTTCCACATACCGGCTCCTCGCCAGACATTATGCCTATCAGGTAGCAGGCAGATTACGTAATCCCCCAGCCCGCATCAAGGGACAAGCCCTCAGCTTTAATATCCGCTACGGTTTTTAGGGAGAAACTGCACGAATCACAATGAATTTGGTCATAGAGTTACGTTAACATGCCAAAAACCCGGCCTGAGAGGCCACAAAATGGATTGAGAATTAGTGTCCAGTAACCGTCCACGTACTTTTCTAACCACCATGGCACTTTGCCTGGCGATATTCCTTACCCCGGAAACTCGTGCCGCCAACATTCAGCTACCCTCTCTGGGAGACACCTCCTCGGCGGTCATATCAACACAACAGGAATACGAACTGGGTCAGGCATGGTTACGGGCCTATCGCAGCCGCATTTCCGAATATAACGATCCGCTGCTACACGACTACCTGGAAAGGCTATTACACAATCTGGCATCCCACAGCGAACTACAGGACCACCGCCTGTCCCTGGTGGCCATCAACAACGCTTCCATGAACGCTTTTGCAGTTCCCGGTGGCGTAGTGGGCGTCCACCTCGGACTGTTCCGCTACGCCAAGTCAGAGGACCAGCTGGCATCCGTGCTGGCCCACGAACTTGCGCACTTGAGCCAGAGACACTTTGCCCGTCGTGTGGCCGAACAACGTAAGAACAGCATGGTTTCCATGGCCGGCATGCTGGCCAGTTTAGTACTGGCCGCGACCGTGGGTGGAGATGCGGGCATGGCAGCGATGACGGCAACCCAGGCCGCCAGCCTCGAAAACTCCCTGCGCTACAGCCGGCAAAATGAACAGGAAGCAGATCGCCTTGGCATTGAAACCGTTTACGCCGCCGGTATGGACCCCTCGGCAGTCGGCGGCATGTTTGAAGAGATGCTGCGAGCCACACGCTACACCGGCAACCGGCCCCCTGAATTTCTCCTCACTCACCCACTTACCGAGAGCCGTGTGGCCGATGCCAACAATCGCATTGCCCAGTATCCGAAAAAATATTATCCGGATAATGTGGAATATCACCTGATGCGCGCGCGCTCAATGATGGCCATGGATCAGAATCCGACGGTATCACTCAACCGTTTCCAGAGTGAACTGGATGGCGATAGTCTGAATCACGAAGCCTCTCGCTACGGTACGGTGCTCGCCCATGCGGCACTGGGCAACACCGGCAAGGCGCGGGAAGCACTGGCACCGCTGTTAAAAGCCTCACCCGGAAAACTGACCTACCGCCTGCAAGATATTGCGCTGGACCGTCAGGAACAGAAATTTGTCAATGCCATCGAAAAAAGTCAGCAGCTGCTGCGCCGCCACGCCGACAGCTACCCCCTACGCATGTCGCTGGCGGAAACCTACATGAAGGCCAATCGCTTTACAGAGTCGGAACAGCTACTGCGGTCTATGACTCCGGAGTACCCGGACAACCCTTATATCTGGTTTCAACTCGCTGAAGTCAGCGGCTTGGCTGGAAATATCTCCGGGGTCCACAAGGCCCGTGCCCAGTACTACCTGTTGAATGGCGTCTTTGACAAAGCCCGGGATCAGCTGGGCTATGCTCGCAAGCTGCTGATTAACGATTTCAAGGAAGTTGCCATCATTGACCAGCAACTGCGTGACCTGGAACAACTGCAGAAAAAAATGGAGGAGTTCAGGGGCGGGTAGTTCAGCGCGACCCTACAGCCCCTGAAGATTCAGCAGCCAGCTGCTGCTCGCGGAAATCCAGCATACGCTGCAATGACACCATTGCCTGCCTGGAAACCTCCGGGTCAACGTGAACTTCATTGAGACCCTGTTCCAGGGACGTCATCAGGTTTTCCAGATGATTCATGGCCATCCACGGACAGTGGGCGCAGCTGCGACAGGTGGCCCCCTCGCCGGCGGTAGGCGCAATAATCAACTCTTTGTCCGGCGCAGCCTGCTGCATTTTGTAGAAAATCCCGCTGTCGGTAGCGACGATCATGCGTTTATTGGGCAGGGTCTTTGCGGCATGGATCAACTGTGAGGTGGAACCCACCGCATCAGCAATATCAACCATCGCATCCGGTGACTCTGGATGCACCAGCAATGCCGCATCGGGATACATCTGTTTCAGACTCTCGACACCGCGGGCCTTGAACTCCTCGTGAACGATACAGCTGCCATCCCACAACAGCATGTCGGCCCCGGTTTTTTTCTGTACGTAACTGCCCAGATATTTGTCCGGCGCCCAGAGAATTTTTTCACCGCGACTATCCAGGTAATCCACCACATCCAGGGCAATGCTGGAGGTCACCACCCAGTCAGCCCGGGCCTTCACCGCCGCTGAAGTATTGGCGTAGACCACCACGGTGCGATCCGGGTGCTGATCACAGAAGTCCGCAAAATCGTCAGCAGGGCAACCGATATCCAGAGAGCAAGTCGCCTCCAGAGTTGGCATCAGCACCGTTTTTTCAGGGGTGAGAATTTTGGCTGTCTCCCCCATGAACTTCACACCGGCAACCACGAGAGTTGTCGCCGGATGAGTACTGCCGAAACGGGCCATCTCCAGGGAATCCGACACGAAGCCACCGGTCTCCTCAGCCAGTCGCTGAATCACCGGGTCGGTGTAGTAATGGGCAACAATCACTGCATTGTTTTCTTGCAGCAACTGCTTGATGCGGGAACGGTAATGCGCCTCTTCTTCCGGCGTATAACGCGGCTCTTCATGCATCTGATTGAGATAATTTTCCACGATATCACGGTGATCAGATTCACTGGCGATATGCAGTTTGGCAGTCTGACTCATAGGCAGGAATAATAATGAATAATGCTTGCTGGAATTTTAACACAGAAGCTTGCACCCTTTTGCACACAACATTAACAAGACGCCGGGGCATAATCTGTAAAAAACAACTCATCTGTCGCTTCATAACACCTCCTCAGAAAGTTAAAGTGTTGCCATGACGCTACTTCTGATTTATCTGGCTATTGCCATCGGCATTTCCTTCCTCTGTTCGGTGCTGGAGGCTGTACTGCTGTCCACTACCCCGGCCTATGTCGAACAGCTCCAGGCATCCAACAGCCGGTCCGGCAAAGTGCTTGCCCGCATCAGGGAGCAACTGGACGAGTCCATTTCAGCGATTCTGATTCTGAATACCTTCGCCCACACCATGGGCGCCGTGGGTGTCGGCTCCCAGGCAGTGCAGATCTACGGCGAACGCTGGGAAACCCTGATCGCCATTCTGCTCACCCTGGCTATTCTGTATTTCTCGGAAATCATCCCGAAAACCCTGGGTGCCACCTACTGGCGGAGACTGGCAATACCCTGCGCTTACATAATTGGCTGGCTGTCACGGATTGTTTTCCCTCTGGTCTGGGCGTCAACCCGGCTGACAAAACTGTTCAGCAGCGACCATGACCACGAAATTACCCGTGAGGAAATCATTGCCCTGGCGGCACTGGGCAGAAAAGGTGGCAGCCTGCTCAACCGGGAGAACGAATACGTATCCAACGTGCTGCGCCTCCGGGATATCAAAACGGAAGAAATTCTGACACCGCGCACCGTGACCCACGCCCTGCCGGAAACCATGAGCATCAGGGAAGCCCTCGATCAGCCGGGAACCCGGGAATTCACCCGGATTCCGGTGTATGGCAAGAGCATAGACAACATCACTGGCAAGATATTTCGCCTCGACCTTTTTGATGCCGAGCGCGCCGGCAACAAGGACATGCCACTGTCAGACATTGCCAAGCCGATTCTTTCCGTCTCCGAAAAACTGCCGGTGCAGCAACTCCTCGATCTGTTTCTCAAACACAAAGCCCACCTGTTCCGGGTAGAAGACGAGTTTGGCCAGACCGCCGGTATCGTTACCCTGGAAGATGCCATCGAAACCCTGCTCGGCAGGGAGATTGTGGATGAAACAGACCAGGTGGCCGATCTGCAAGAACTGGCCAAGGACAAATACCGCGAACGTCTCCGGGATATCAAACTGAACCACAGCGACGACTGACCACCGTCCAGCCCACCACTACCTGCCATACATCTTGCTTCACCGAAGGATCAGCTGAGCACGCCGTCATATATCTGAAATATCATATATATGATATTTCAGATATCATGGCCCCAGAAATGACTCACACAAGGCGTGGCAATATGGATCCTGTTCAGTTTTTCAAATGTCTGGCCGACGAAACCCGACTGCGCTCTCTCATGCTGATCGAAGGGGAAGGCGAACTCTGTGTGTGCGAACTCACCGCTGCCCTCGGGGAAAGCCAACCGAAAATTTCCCGTCACCTGGCCCAGCTGCGTCAGTGCGAATTACTGCAGGACCGCCGCCAGGGACAATGGGTTTTCTACGGCATCAACCCATCACTGCCCGACTGGGCCAGGACCGTTCTGAGGGAAGCCACCCAAAACAATAGTGCGTTCCTTTCAGACAGTCTCGACAACCTCTGCCACATGGGCGAACGCCCGGAGCGAGCCCGAGCCTGCTGTTAACCCACGGCATTCAACCCTGTAACCATCGAGGATTTTAGGATGACCATCAAAGTTGGAATCAACGGTTTTGGCCGCATGGGCCGACTGGCGCTACGCGCCGCCTGGGACTGGGAGAAACTGGAATTCGTTCAGATCAACGACCCCGCCGGGGATGCCGCCACTCTAGGCCACCTGCTGACTTTTGATTCTGTCCACGGGCGCTGGCGGCACGAGGCCACGGCCGACGGCGAAGATATGCTGATCGGCGACCGCCGCATCCGCTGCACACAGAATAAAGCCATCGGCGACACCGACTGGTCCGGCTGCGATCTGGTGATCGAGGCCTCCGGCAAGATGAAATCCAGCCAAGTATTACAGGCCTACCTGGACCAAGGGGTGAAACGGGTGGTGGTCACCGCACCCGTCAAGGAAGAAGGCGTGCTGAACGTGGTGATGGGCGTCAACCACCATCTCTACGACAGAACGCGCCACCCCATCATCACCGCCGCCTCCTGCACTACCAACTGCCTGGCTCCGGTGGTCAAGGTGATTCATGAAAACCTCGGCATCCGCCACGGCTCCATGACCACGATTCACGATCTTACCAACACCCAAACCATCCTCGATGCCCCGCACAAGGATCTGCGCCGGGCCCGAGCCTGCGGCATGAGCCTGATCCCTACCACCACCGGTTCAGCCACTGCCATTACGCATATTTTCCCGGAGTTGAAAGGCCGCTTGAATGGACACGCGGTCCGGGTACCGCTGGCCAACGCCTCCCTTACCGACTGTGTATTTGAGGTGGAAAAAGCCACCTCTGCCGAAGCCGTCAACCAGCTGTTGAAAACCGCATCCGAGGGCGAACTAAAAGGCATTCTGGGCTATGAAGAACGGCCGCTGGTGTCCATTGACTACAAGACAGACCCCCGCTCCAGTGTCATCGACGCCCTCTCCACTATGGTGATCAACGATACGCAAGTGAAACTCTACGCCTGGTACGACAACGAGTGGGGATACGCCAACCGCACCGTGGAACTGGCGCGAATGGTAGGAATGCAGGACCAGTAAAACACATGTCACCACTCGCCAGACTGAGCCAGGAAGTCCGCCAGTACCTGATTGTCACCGGCAATTACTGGGCTTTCACGCTGACCGATGGCGCACTGCGCATGCTGGTGGTGCTGCATTTCCACGATCTCGGCTACAGTCCCCTGGAAATAGCCCTGCTGTTCCTGTTTTACGAATTTTTCGGTGTGGTCACCAACCTGGTGGGGGGCTGGCTGGGTGCCCACATCGGCCTCAACCGCACCATGAATATCGGCCTGCTGATGCAGGTGGTGGCACTGGCCATGCTACTCGTGCCCGCGACCTGGCTCACGGTGCCCTGGGTGATGGCCGCCCAGGCCCTGTCCGGCATCGCCAAGGATCTCAATAAGATGAGCGCCAAAAGCGCCATCAAGCTGCTGGTGCCGAAAGAGTCCATGGGCACCCTGTACCGCTGGGTGGCTCTGTTGACCGGATCGAAAAACGCCCTCAAAGGGGCCGGTTTCTTTCTCGGGGGGGCGCTGCTGGTGCTGCTCGGCTTTCGCACCACCGTGGCCAGCATGGCGGCGGGCCTCACCGTGGTCTGGCTACTGAGTTTGCTGGCGCTGAGGGGCGAGCTGGGTACGGCAAAACAGAAACCGAAGTTCACCCAGCTTTTCTCTCGCAGCGGGCCGATCAATTACCTCTCAGCAGCCCGCCTGTGCCTGTTCGGTGCCCGAGATGTGTGGTTCGTGGTGGCGTTGCCGGTGTACCTGTCGGCGGCGCTCGCTTGGGATCACTGGCAGGTGGGCAGCTTTCTGGCCCTGTGGATTATCGGCTACGGCGTTATCCAGTCCCTGGCACCGCTGCTGACGGGCAGACAGCGCAATCGAGTACCGGATGGCCAAACGGCCTTTGCCTGGGGCTTGCCACTAATAGCAATCCCCGCGCTAATTGCCCTGGCGATCACTCTGGACTGGCAGGCCAACACCGTACTGGTGGCGGGGCTGATGTTGTTTGGCATGCTGTTCGCCATCAATTCCTCTCTGCACAGCTACCTGATTGTCAGCTATGCCCGGGAGGACGGGGTGTCACTGGATGTGGGCTTTTATTACATGGCCAATGCCATGGGGCGACTGCTGGGCACGGTATTATCCGGCTGGCTGTTTCAGGTCAGCGGACTCGCCGCCTGCCTGTGGGTTTCGACACTATTGATTGCCGCTGCCGCCATCATCTCGCTGCGCCTGCCAAAACGCATATCCGGCCCTGAAGCAACTTGAATCGTAGCGGGGCAATCACTTTGTTTAACCCGGGGTTTATACTCCCTAGAGCCCTACACTTAAATTTCTCGGCGGCACAACAAACTGGCCACCGGATTTATCGGGTGAATTAATAACCCGAAACAAGCGCCAGGAGCATCAATGAAGAACAAATGGTTGAACTTGTATCAGCAGAACCCGGCCCAAGTGCGCTTGATGCTGTTGATGGTCAGCGGTTTTTTGGTGATCTATTTTTTACCCCTGGGCGCGGCGCGTTTTGACAATGCCCTGATGGAAGGCTTCAGGCTGACCCACTGGTATGCACGGGAACACGTGATCCTGTGCCTGCTGCCGGCCTTTGTCATCGCCGGTGCCATGGCCGTCTATATCAGTCAGGGTGCCGTAATGCGCCATCTGGGTCCCCAGGCGCCAAAGCCGATAGCATTCGGGGTGGCCTCCGTGTCCGGCTGTCTGCTTGCCGTTTGTTCCTGCACGGTACTGCCACTGTTCGGTGGCATCTACAAACGCGGGGCAGGACTAGGCGCCGCAATCGCCTTCCTCTATTCAGGACCAGCCATCAACGTTATGGCCGTCGTGGTCACAGCCAAGGTGCTGGGAGCCGAACTTGGGATTGCCCGGGCAGTTGGCGCCATCCTGTTTGCCCTGGTGATCGGCGCGATCATGCACCTGATCTACCGTCGTGAAGAGGCGGCCCGCTCCGCCACCGGGAAAGGCTTTGCCACCGAGGATGGTGACCGGCCACTGAGCGCCGTCGTTGCTTTCTTCTCACTCCTGATCGGCATCCTGGTATTTGCCAACTGGGCGGCCGCCGACAGCCCCACCTGGATGTTAATTCACCACTGGAAGTGGCAGATCACCGCACTGCTGGCGGTCGCCTTCGGCGCGTTACTGGTGTGGCGCTGGCATTGGCCCGCCCGCCATCTACTCATCCTTGGCATAGCCATTGCCCTGCTGGTGCTGCTGTTCCCCAACACCCCCGAGCTTCCATTCGCCACCGGCATCATCGGCCTGATGCTATTGGCTGCCGGGCGCGATGATGACCGGGAATGGGCGGCACAGAGCTGGGACTTCACCAAGCAAATTGTCCCGCTGCTTCTCGCGGGGGTATTTGTGGCGGGCCTACTGCTGGGCAGGCCTGGCTTTGAAGGGGTCATTCCCTCCGAGTGGGTGACAATGGCGGTAGGCGACAACAGTTTCCTGTCCACCCTGTTGGCGTCGCTGCTGGGTGGCTTTATGTATTTTTCCACCCTGACGGAAGTCCCCATTGTGGAAGGCTTGATCGGCAACGGCATGGGCAAGGGACCCGCCTTGGCCCTGCTGCTGGCGGGCCCGGCCATCTCGCTGCCAAACATGCTGGTGATCCGCACTATCATCGGCACCCAAAAGACGCTTATTTACTGTTCCCTGGTGGTGGTGATGGCCACCATCAGTGGCTTTCTCTACGGCAATTTTTTCTAGGAGTGACACCAATGAGGCTAACTATTTACGGCAAAGGCTGTAGCAAATGTGAAAAATTGCAGGAGTACACCGAATTTGCCGCCCAGGCACTAGGGCTTGATTACGAGTTGGAAAAAGTAACTGACATGAACCAGATCATAGATGCCGGAGTGATGCATACACCGGCCCTGGCCGTGGATGGAGAGATAGTCCTGGAAGGACGTATCGGCAGTATTAATCAGATTACGGAGTTACTAACGTCGGCAACCTGATTATCGAGTCCAAGCAGGCACCATTCAGAAAAGCAGAAAGCTGTACTTTTGCCTACCTACCCATCGCCTGCCTAATCACTCCTGCGAGGTAACATCACCTGTTCAACAAAGTGGGAGTTTGCCTGTTGAGGCACCCAGTTGGGCTCTGCCGCATACCAGTGCTCACGCTTCAGCCCCAACAATCGGTAGATACCCACCGTCAGGTCGCGCTTGGTATTTTCAACAACTTCGTGCACATGGGCGTAGCTGAACACACCGTGAATAAAGTGATAAAGCAGCAAACCTGTCTGCTCCGCATCTACATCCACATCCTCTTCGAGGCAACCACCAGACTTCAGGCCATGTACCAGCGCAGCGTTGTATTTCACCGCGTTACTAGAAAGCAGCTCCAGAGCCTCAATCACCTTTTCTTCATTACTGCCAATCTGTGCACCAGAGGTATAAAACGGACAGCCGCGGATGCCTGCCTGATCATTGCCAAGCTTTGCCATGATGAGGAAGTGCAGTAGGTTTTCCAGCTGTACCAGTGGTGAGTTGAGTGGAGAAAAAACCGCATCGAGATCGTTTCGGATCACCTGCCAGTAGTAGGCAGTAGCCTCACAAAACAGGCTCGCCTTGGATTCAAAGTGATGGTAGAACGCACCCTTGGTCACACCGGCCTGTTTACAAATTTCATTAACGCCAACGCAGCTGTAATTACTTTGCCAAATCAGCTCCAGGGCGATTTCCAGCAGGCGTTCACGGGTATCAGTTACAGACATAAGACAGGTAGGTTCTTCAGGAAAGCCGACCAAGTATAGATACCATCTGGTTTCCCAAGCAAGTCTAAATAGCCATCCTTTTGCCTCCAACACCTCTATCTTCAGTCTCCAGCAGCACTCTCTGATGCAGAAATAAAATTTAACCTACTGTAATAAAAAAGAAATAATCTAGTCCTCCGCAATTCATCCACAAGGGTCCGTCCCATTGACGAGCATACCAACCGGTATGTATGCTTGCCCATCCTATTCTACAAACACTCCCGACTGCTTGTTCTGACCATCATGATCAGCAGTTAGTGCGCACGGAGCTCACATGAAAGACCACGCCGACAACAAAGGATTTCGTCGCCCCCTATTAAGTGCTGCTGTCCTTTTCTCGCTGGCAGTTGGCACCTATTACACCCTGACGCCAATCAGTGGACATTCCGACGACTCCAGCAACCCCATGCCGCCACCCACGCACGTCGAAGTAGTAGAGCTGAAAGTAGAACCAGTGCGACTGTGGACCCGTTTTTCAGGACGACTAACGGCAGTGAACAGCGCCGAGATCAAACCCCAGGTGAGCGGCGAAATTCAGCAGGTCCTGTTTGATGACGGACAGCAGATTCAACAGGGCGAGGTGCTTTTTATTATCGATCCCCGGCCATATGAAGCCGAGGTGCAGCAGGCCCAGGCACAGTTAACCTCTGCCCGGTCACGGGCGACCCTTGCCAGGGATGAGCTGGACCGAGCGCGCAAGCTGGTTGAGGGCCAGCTGGTTTCCGAAAGCGTTTTTGATGCCGCCAACAACGAATACCGGATAGCAAATGCCCGCATTGAAGAGGCAGAAAGCGCCCTGGTAAAAGCGAAACTCGACCTGGAATATGCCCATATCAAGGCGCCATTTACGGGACTGATCAGTCGTGCCGAGTTGACCGTAGGCAACATTGTGGAAGCGGGAAGTAGTGCGCCAGTACTCGCCACCCTGGTTTCCAACCAGCAACTGTACGCAGAATTTAATGTCGACGAGCAGACCTATATCCGCTCCATGCGGCAACGTGATCTCGTCGGTCAGATGCCTGTGCAATTAACACTGGCAGATGACGATAAGGTCTACCGGGGAAAAATCCACGCCTTTGACAATCGCCTGGATATTTCCACCGGCACGATCCGGGCCCGGGCCATTTTTGAAAACACCGACGGAGCCCTGACCCCCGGCATGTATGCCAACGTACACCTCGGTGCCCCCAAGGAAACCAATGTCATGCTGCTGCCCACAAAGGCCATTGGCACCAATCAGGATAAAAAATTCGTTTATATCGTTGATGAAAACAACACCGTCGGCTACCGGGAAGTGACTCTGGGGGAGTACCACCAGGGACAGCGGGTTATCGAAAGTGGCCCGGAATCTGGATCACTGGTGGTGGTCAACGGCCTGTCGCATATCCGCCCCGGCATGCCGGTTGAAGCCGAAATAGTCAGCGCTTCAACACCGGCCGAAACCACTGATCACTAAACCTGGAACCGCCCCCCGGCAAAGCTGAAGGATCACCATGAACATTTCCAGATTTTTTGTGGATCGCCCCATATTCGCCGCAGTGATGTCCCTGCTGATTCTGATCGCAGGGCTTTTGGCCATGTTCAAGCTGCCCATTTCCGAATACCCGGAGGTCTCGCCACCCTCAGTGGTGGTCAATGCCAGCTTTCCCGGAGCCAACCCGAAGGTCATTGCCGACACCGTGGCACGGCCACTGGAGGAACAACTAAGCGGCGTGGAAAACATGATCTATATGTTTTCCCAGGCCACCTCCGATGGCCGCATGACACTGACCATCACGTTCAAGATTGGCACCGATCCTGACCTCGCCCAGCAAATGGTTCAGAACAGGGTGTCTCAGGCGTTGCCCAGACTGCCCGAAGTCACACGTCAGCTGGGGGTCACGGTGGTCAAAAGCTCACCAGACCTGACCATGGTGGTTCACCTGGTATCTCCCGACCAACGCTATGACGAACTCTATCTGCGCAACTATGCCCTGAAGCATGTCAAGGATGAGCTGGCCAAGGTCGAGGGTGTCGGCACCGTGCGCCTGTTCGGGTCCGGCGACTACGCCATGCGCATCTGGCTCAACCCGGAAAAAATTGCGGAACGCAACCTATCGGCCAACGAAGTGATCGCCGCCATTCGCGAACAGAACGTTCAGGTGGCTGCAGGTGTCATTGGCGGCGCCCCCATGACCAGCCCTGTGGATGTGCAGCTGCCCATCAATGCTCAAGGAAGGCTCGAAACCACTGAAGAGTTTGGCGACATCATCATTCGTGCCGGCGACCGGGGACAGATTACCCGACTGCGGGATGTGGCACGTATCGAACTGGAAGCGGCGGATTACAGCCTCAATGCCATGCTCGACAACCAGCCTGCCGTGGCCGTCCCAATTTTTCAGGCTCCCGGTGCCAATGCCATCGCTATTTCCGATGAAGTTCGTCGCACCATGGAAGCGCTGAAACCGAACTTTCCAGAGGGCGTCTCCTACTCGGTGGTCTATGACCCTACCGTGTTCGTTCGCGACTCGATCAAAGCGGTGGTGAAAACACTCCTAGAAGCGCTAGCGCTGGTGGTTCTGGTGGTCGTGGTGTTTTTGCAAACCTGGCGCGCGTCCATCATTCCACTACTGGCGGTACCGGTCTCCATCATTGGCACCTTTGCTCTGATGTGGGCGTTCGGGTTTTCGATCAACACCCTATCGCTGTTCGGGCTGGTGTTGTCCATCGGTATCGTGGTGGATGACGCCATCGTCGTCGTCGAGAATGTGGAACGGAATATCGCCGACGGACTGGACCCGAAAGAGGCCAGTTATCGCGCCATGCAGGAGGTGAGCGGTCCGATTATCGCCATCTCGCTGACACTGGTGGCAGTGTTTGTTCCCATCGCGTTTGTCAGCGGCCTCACCGGACAGTTTTACAAGCAGTTCGCTTTGACCATTGCCATTTCCACAGTGATTTCAGCGTTTAACTCCCTGACACTCAGCCCCGCCCTGGCAGCAAAATTATTACGAGGCCATGATGCCCCGAAAGACCGGCTGACCCGAATCATGGACTATCTGTTCGGTGGCTTTTTCCGCCTCTTTAACCGCGGTTTCAAACGCTCCTCCGAAGCCTACTCGTCCTCCATTTCGGGTTTGCTGAGTCACAAGGTTGTGGCTTTCGCTATTTACATGGTGCTGATCGGCGCCACGGCAGTCGGGTTTAATTCCCTGCCCCAAGGCTTTGTTCCACCCCAGGACAAGCAATACCTGATCAGCTTTGCGCAGCTTCCCGATGGATCATCCCTGGCCCGCACCGAAGCCGTTATCAAGGAAATGGGCAACATCGCCATGCAGCAGGAAGGGGTGGCAAACGCCGTGCAATTTCCCGGTCTCTCTGTCAACGGCTTCACTAACAGCCCCAGTGCCGGCATCGTCTTCGTTACCCTTGAAGACTTCGACAAACGCAATACCCCGGAGCTTTCGGCGGCGGCTATTGCCGGTCGACTGCAACAACAGTATGCGGGCATAGAAGAAGCCTTTATTGCCATTTTCCCACCCCCGCCGGTACGCGGCCTTGGCACAACGGGAGGCTTCAAGCTTCAGATTGAAGATCGTGCAGACCTGGGTTACGAGCGGCTCGCCGAGGTGGTGCAGATGGTGCAGCAGCTCGCCTGGCAGGATCCGGCCCTGATGAATGTTTATTCCAATTACAAGATTAATGTGCCGCAGCTTTATGCAGATCTGGATCGCACCAAAGCCAAGCAACTGGGGCTGAACGTCAAGGACATCTTCGACACCATGCAGATCTATCTGGGCTCGCTGTATGTGAATGATTTTAACCGCTTTGGTCGCACCTACCAGGTGATTGCCCAGGCCGATTCGCCCTACCGCGCCAGCCCGGAAAATGCCCTCAACCTCAAGGTCAAGAATCACGAGGGCAGCATGATTCCTCTCGGCAGTGTGCTGGAAATGCAGGAAAGTTACGGCCCCGAAAGTGCCGCCCATTACAACGGCTACCTTGCTGCCGACCTGAACGGTGACGCCGCCCCCGGATATTCCAGTGGCCAGGCCCAGGATGCCATCAGCAATATTCTTGAAAGCACACTGCCCTCCGGTATGACATTCGAGTGGACAGATCTCACCTACCAACAGGTACTCAGTGGGAACACGGCTATCTTTATTTTCCCCCTGTGCCTGCTGCTGGTCTTTCTGGTACTCGCGGCACAGTATGAAAGCCTGGTGTTGCCCCTGGTTGTCATCAGCATCGTACCACTCTCGGTATTATCCGCGGTTGTCGGTGTCTGGCTGTCCGGCGGCGACAACAATATCTTCACCCAGATCAGCCTGTTTGTTCTGGCCGGGCTGGCGAGCAAAAATGCCATTCTGATTGTGGAGTTTGCCCGTGAGCTTGAGCATCGCGGCTGCGACACCTGGCACGCAGCAGTCACTGCAAGCCGCATGCGGTTACGCCCTATTCTGATGACCTCTTTTGCCTTCATCATGGGTGTCGTGCCAATGGTTTTTTCCAGTGGTGCCGGCTCGGAAATGCGCAGCGATATCGGTGTCGCCGTATTCTCCGGAATGTTGGGCGTGACTTTCTTCGGTCTGTTCTTTACTCCCATCTTCTATGTATTGCTGCGCAAACTGGAGGGTTATCGCAAACTGTATGTCCCCACCCATTAAAGCTGAGTGTTACAAAGCGACAGAACAAAAAAAGGGCCGGTAAACACCGGCCCTTTTTTCATACTTGCTGACAGATCAACGGATCACCAGATAAAGCGAATGACCACCGCGGTTAATGTGCAGCAGCACCGAGCTGTCACTCAGGGTAAGTGCTTTTTTGAAGCTTTCCAGGTCAGTTACCCGCTTGCGATTGGCACCGAGAATAACATCCCCTGGGCGCAAGCCACTGTAAGCGGCACCCGAATTGGGCGATAGCCCGGCGACAATCACTCCGTCGCCGTCAGGGTTATTTTCAAAACGGGCACCTTCCAGTAATGAGTGCAGCTTGCCGCTGACTGCTGTCAGCTGTTGCGGCTCACCCACCACTACATCAACAACCTTTTTCTTGCCATCGCGAATGAGGGTCAGCTTCACTTTTTCACCGATTGACTTGACCCCGATCTGGCTGCGCAACTGACCAGCCGAGCTAGTCTCTTCGCCGTCTACGGCAATAATGACATCCCCGGCCTTAACACCAGATTTTTCAGCAGGAGAGTCCTCGCCAACGCCGGTTACCAGTACACCTTTCTGACCATTTTTCAATTCAAAGGCGTCCCGCAACTCCGGGGTGATGTCCTGAATGCCTACGCCGAGCTGACCACGTTTAACTTCACCATGCTCAACAATCTGCTCTAGACTGGCCCTGGCCATATTTACCGGAATAGCAAAGCCGATGCCGACATTGCCACCGGAAGGGGCCAGAATTGCGGTGTTAATACCTACCAGCTCACCGCGCAGGTTGACCAGCGCACCGCCAGAATTACCGGGGTTAATGGATGCATCGGTCTGAATAAAATTTTCGTAGCCTTCAATGCCCAGACCAGTGCGACCCAGGGCGCTAACCACACCTGTTGTCACAGTCTGACCAAGGCCAAAGGGGTTACCAATGGCTACTACAAAATCTCCGACCTCAAGATTACTTGAATTACCCATGGGCACCGCCACCAGATCATCGGCCTCGATAGCCAGAATGGCAATATCCAGCTCCGGATCAGCGCCTTTCACTTCCGCCGTGAAGGAACGGCCATCTTCCAGTGAAACCTGGACCTCGTCGGCGCCTTTAATCACGTGATAATTGGTCATCACAATACCGTCATCGGCATCGATGATTACGCCTGAACCGGCACTCTGCTGGCGTTTTTTAGGTGCCTGCTGGCGAAACTGCTGATCGTCGGGGATATTGAAGAAACGTCTGAAAAAGGGGTCGTTCAGCAGCGGATTATTCACCTGCTGATTGGAAAAAGTTGCAATGTTAACCACTGCCGGATTCACCTGTTTCAACATGGGTGACAGGGTAGGTAAGGACTGTCCTGAGCTGTCTTTCAAGGGAAGCGCTGCCTGGCTGGAGGCAACGAAAAACAACATGGATACCGCGAGCATTAACTGTTTAATCTGCTGCATGGTAAAAACTCCTGATAAGTGATGGCATGATATTTATAGGTTTACATTTCGTAAGGCAGTAAACCGGTTTTTATGGGGTGGATCCGCTTAAACACCCTACCGCCGCTACACGCCGGGCGATCGGCAAGGGTCAACAAAACCGCTGATCATGGGACAAAAATTGGCGGAAAAAATTCCGAAGAGGGGACAAATTAAAGGGCGGCGGGAAAACCCGTCGCCCCTTGGTCTTGGACTACTTGTCCTCGTCAGCGGTATGTTCCAGAGTTGTTCTGTTATCGCTGATGGGAATGGATTTCGGTTTCATCGCCTCCGGAATCTCGCGCACCAGACTGATGGCCAGCAGACCATTGTTCAGGGAGGCATCGGTCACTTCCACGTGGTCCGCCAGGTTGAATTTACGCTCAAACGCACGACGGGCTATGCCTTGGTGCAAGTAGCGACGGTCTGATTTCACGGCTTCTTTTTTTCCGCGAATGGTGAGCACACCTTTTTCAACCTGGATATCCAGCTCGCTGCGTTCAAAACCTGCCACAGCAATGGTAATGGCGTAACGGTTCTCGTCGATGACTTCAATATCGTAGGGGGGATAAGCCGCCGCATGGTCATTGCGTAAGGCCGTTTCCAGCATGGGGGCCAAACGGTCAAAACCAACCGTGCTGCGATACAGTGGGGTCAAATCTATTGTTGCCATAATATATTCTCCTAATGAAGCAATATGAATAAATTGGGTTGCGAACTGCCACTCTGCAAGAGACATGACATCCGCATAATTTATTTATGTGCAGCAAAATAGATTTCAAGGCTTAACAACAAAATTTTTTCACCGGCGGATACCGGGAAACAATCAACGCACCATCAGCACGGAGATTGGAGAAAACAATGCCACCTGGTGACTGAGCGTACCGAAGGGTTGCCGGTCAGTTTCAAGACTGCGTGAGGCCATCACAATAAGATCAATATGGGTCTTCTCGCAAAAATTGATAATTTCCTGTGCACGTTTCCCCAACACAATATTTTTTTCAATTCGCACACCGGGAAACTCCGACTGAAAGCGTTGCTGCCACTGGGTGAGTGTATGATCGGCGGTCTCCCCCAGCTTTAGATAAAATGCTTCCATTTCGGCATCGGTTTCACCCCCCAGCTTCTCGAGCACATGCAGCAGATATATATTTGCACCGGACTGAACTGCCAGACTTAGTGCGGTACGAATGGCTTTTTCATTTTTATCGGCAAGACCGGTAGGCACCAGGATATTTTTGAACATTACCACCACCTGCTGTTGACTTATTATTCGTTAATTTTTTTATTTCGTCATACAGTGACAAGAATAGACGCTGGAGAAAGCTCCCGTAAAGGGGCGATGTCGAACAACTGGAGAATGGCATGAAGGCTGTGATACTGACCAAAACCGAGGGGCCACATTCCCTTGTCTTAGACGAGATAGACACCCCGGAACCATTACCCGGGGAGGTGCGGGTACGTCTCAGGGCATGCGCCCTCAATAGGCGAGACTACTGGCTAACCCTTGGAAAATATCCGAAGTTAACACTGCCATGCATACCAGGATCTGATGGTGCAGGGGTAGTGGAAGCCGTGGGAGCCAATGTTAACCACGGGCTTCTGGGCCAGGAAGTGATGATCTACCCAGCACTGGACTGGGGCGATGACGAAGCCTGCTGCGGTAGAGATTTCCGTGTTCTGGGCATGCCTGACCAGGGCACATTTGCCGAGGCAATTTGTGTTCCCACCGACAATGTCCATCCCAAACCCCCACACCTGGACTGGGCTCAGGCTGCCGCCATGCCTCTCGCCGGCCTCACCGCCTGGCGGGCCTGTGTTACCCAGGCCGAAGTGCGCCCGGGGCAGCGGATCCTGATTACAGGCGCTGGCAGTGGCGTCTCGGGATTTGCCATTCAGTGGTGTCTAAAACTCGGCGCTGAAGTTTATGTCACCAGCGGCAGTCAGGAAAAACTCAGCCATGCCATCGCGCTGGGTGTCAGTGGTGCAGAAAACTACCACGACCCCGATTGCTACCGAAAACTCAGGCAACAAAGCGGCGGCTTTCACGCAATTATTGACAGCGCCGGGGGCAATGCCGTCAATGCATTGCTGGACACCCTGCTACCTGCGGGCCGATTTGTTTTTTTCGGTGCCACACTCGGCAACCCGGAGACTGGCTTGGAAATGCCGAAACTGTTTTTCCGTCAAATTCGCATCCAGGGCACCACCATGGGCACCAATGCCGAATTCGCCGCCATGCTGGACTTTGCCTGCCGACATCAGGTGAAACCCGACATCGACCGGGTCATGCCATTGCACGCAGCCGCCGAAGCTTGTCAATTGATGGCTAATTTTTCCCAGTCGGGAAAAATTGTGCTTTTAACCAGCTGACATTTCCGGCCCCCGCTCAAAGTCGTTAACATAGGGTTTTTAAAACCCTGAGCCTCATCTATGTCAGCCCATCGCGGAGAGTTTTCATCGAAAGCCGGTTTTATTCTGGCGGCCTCCGGCTCTGCGGTGGGGCTGGGCAATATCTGGGGGTTCCCCACCAATGCGGCAGAAAATGGTGGCGGAGCGTTCGTACTTATGTATTTCCTGCTGGCATTCTGCCTTGCCTATCCGGCGCTGATGGCCGAACTGGTGATCGGCAGGTATACCAAAGCCAATATGGTCCATGCACTGCAGGCAATCGCACCCGGCCGACTATCAAAACTTCTGGGAAAACTGACGGGGTTTTACGGCATTCTGGTGGCATCGCTGATCCTCGCCTTTTACAGCATTGTCGCCGGCTGGATGCTCGCCTACTTTTTTGAACCGGTGGCAACATTGCTGGGGTTGAAAACTCTTGCGTCCTGGCTGACCAGCGACAGCATTGTGCGCAACCTGGTGTTATGTTTTCTGTTTTTAGCTCTCACCTGCAGTGTCATTGTTGCAGGAGTTGAAGAAGGCATCGAAAAATGGTCTTGCCGGCTGATGCCAGCGCTGTTTCTGATGATGGCCGGGCTGATTGTTTATGTGATGCTGCAACCCGGTGCCATCACCGGCCTTAAACTTTACCTGATACCGGATTTCAATCAGCTGCTGGACCCTAAACTGGTTGTCAGCGCCTTGGGACAGGCCTTTTTTTCGCTGTCTTTAGGGGTCGGCACCATGTTGATTTACGGCTCTTACCTGCGTCCGGAAGAGAGCCTGCCCAGCATGGGAGCTATCGTCACGCTGGTGGATTCCTCTATAGCCTTTCTCGCAGGATTACTGGTACTGCCCGCCCTGTTTGTCGCGCAACAGCAGGGCCTGAGCATTTATACCGAGAGCGGCAGCCTGATTGCCGGTCCCGACCTGATCTTTCAGACAATTCCAGCGCTATTCAAAAACATGGGGACGATGGGTATCTGGGTGGCCATAGTCTTTTTTGCCCTTATGTCTATCGCCGCTCTAACCTCCTCCATTTCCATGCTGGAAGTGCCGGTTTCGTTCACCATCGAACACCATGCCACTCATCGACGCAGTGCCACCTGGCTGATCGGGGCAATTATCTTTGCTTGCAGCAGTGTCATTATTATTAATTTCGATGCGCTATTCGGGCTGGTGGTCACACTCGCCACAGAATACAGCCAACCCCTACTGGGATTGATGATCTGTGTGTTTGCGACCTGGGTGTGGCACCGGGATTTGGTGCTTGAAGAAATTCGCAGCGGTCATCCGGACGTGGAGCAAAGCCTGTTCTGGAAAATCTGGCCCCACTATGCGAAGTATTGCTGCCCCATTCTGATTCTGGTGTTACTGGCTCAGAGTTTTATTAACAGTTAAGCGCGGTGCTCGGCTGAATACTACGTTAATGAGTGCCTGGACTAGAACGTGCCGCGATAATTTCCACCGTCCACGAGAATGTTCTGACCTGTGATATAGGCTGCGTGCTGGCTACAGAGAAAGGCACAGGTGGCGCCAAACTCATCAATCATGCCCAGTCGGCCGGCGGGAAGTGTTTCAATATATTCGTCGGCAGAAAGCCCTGAACCACCACCAATCAGTGCGGCCGCACCCCTGCCACGCTCGGTATCAAACAAACCCGGCAACAGGTTATTGATGGTGACATTGTGACGGGCCGTATCCCGCGATATCCCCGCCACAAACCCTGTCAGACCAGAACGGGCGCCATTGGACAAACCCAGGGCAGTGACCGGCTGTTTGACAGCGGCACTGGTGATATTGACGATCCGCCCGAAACGTCGCTCGAGCATGCCATCCAGTGTGCGCCGAATCATGTCGATAGGACTGTACATATTGCCATTGATGGCTTCGAACCAGTGCTGCTGACGCCAGTCGCGGAAATCACCCGGTGGTGGACCACCGGCGTTATTGATCAGGATATCCGGGGCCGGGCAGGCCGCCAGTGCAATGTCCCGCCCCTCTTCCTTGGTGATATCGGCAACAACAACATTTACCTGTGCACCGGTCTGATTCCGAATCTCTTCTGCCGTCTGATCCAACACATCACGCTGTCGGGCCAGAATAGTAACCATGGCACCCTCTTTGGCAAGGGCCATTGCGCAGCCTTTGCCCAGGCCTTTACTGGCCGCACAGACCAATGCTTGTTTTCCCGCAATACCCAGTTCCACGACAGAGACTCCACACAACAGTCAGGGTGCAGAGGCTAGCATGAAACTGTCGAGATAGGTGAGCTTAAAGCCAGCGGGAATTGCGGGAAAACTGGCCGCGAAGGAACTCCATTTGGTCACCCAGTATCCGCTTGGAATTAATCAGCGCCAGGTACTCCGCATTGTTGGGACGGAACGGCAAGGCTACCAACTGCATGTTGATCTCTTCGAGGAGTTGATCTGCCTTGTGCTGGTTACATCGGCGACAGGCTGCCACCACATTCTCCCATTTATCAAAACCTCCTCTCGACGTCGGTACAATGTGGTCGCGGGTCAGACTCGCCGCCGAAAACGGTCGGGCACAGTACATACACAGATAGCCGTCGCGGGCAAACAACGCCGGATTGGTAAGCGGGTAATTGGTCCTCGGACGCGCCAGTTGCTCACCCCCGGTGGCGATAATGCTGGGCAGAACAATCTGCGAGGTCTGCCCTGTCAGTCGGGAGAATCCCCCGCGGACTCGCTTCACTTCATCTCCCAGCGTCCAGACAATCATCTCACGTGCAAACAGGCATACTGCCTCCTGCCAGTCCAGCCACTCTATCGGCTGACCCGCCTGATTCAGTCGCAAAATTCTAGGCTGCATGATGGCTAGCTCCCCGCAGAAGAAAAAAAGGCATTGGCCCATAAGCAAAAAGCCCCACCAGGGTTACAGGCAGGGCTTTGAGAAGAATATTTGAGACGTGGAGGGGGCCGACCCACCACGATATGTGGGATTGTATGCGACAAATTCGATGGGGCCTAGGCACCCTGACACCGATTATCTGCTTGAAAGCCGCCCCTCCAAAGGGTGTGTTTGGACCATAATACCCCAGTCTTATGACCTGTCAATGACAGAAAATAAAGCCCCGACACCTTCCGGTATCGGGGCTAAAGGCAGTATAGGAAAGTTGCGTGTCCAGCCTTGGAACAGATGTTACCGAACGTCCATGTTGCTCCTTGGTAATACACATCCGTGTGCCGCAGCATCCATTCAAAGCCAATATCTCTTTTTTGAGGATACTTTAATATTGGGTCTTTTCTGCTTTTCCTGTAGGAAAAAGCTTACACAGACTTAATTCTTCAAATTGACCCGTCTGCACAGCTCGGTTAGTGTTGCGGCTTCCTCGCTGGAGTAAACGCCGTGACATCGCGAAAAAAAGCCGTCGACTTCGAACAGAAACTGAACCAGCTGGAATCGCTGGTGAATGACATGGAACAGGGAAGCCTAACCCTTGAAGACTCTCTCAAGGCTTTTGAGGAAGGCATCAAGATTACCCGTGAATGCCAACAGGCGCTCAAGGAGGCGGAATTACGGGTGGATATGCTCACCCGGGACAGTGATAGCCCCACTGAGTTTGTTCCCGAGAAAGACTGATGTCCGTTTCAGCAACCAGCTTCATTCCAGCTTATAAAAGCCGCATTGATTCTCACCTTGAAACTGTACTGACATTTCCAGACAGCCACAGTAGCAGCCTTTTCGATGCCATTCGCTACAGTGTGCTCAACGGTGGCAAACGTATTCGGCCAGTTCTGACCTATGCAGCAGCTACAGCTGTGGGTGAGATCAATTTAGCAACCGATGCCTCTGCGGCTGCGGTGGAATTGATTCACGCCTACTCCCTGATCCATGATGACCTCCCGGCAATGGACGATGACGATCTGCGCCGTGGTATGCCTACCTGCCACATTGCATTTGACGAAGCAACGGCAATTCTCGCTGGAGATGCTCTGCAAACTCTTGCCTTTGAGGAGCTGTTAACAGTTGCTGCGCACTCCCCGCAATTATGCGTACAGTTATTATCACTCCTCTGCAGAGGTGCAGGCGCCTCGGGGATGGTGGTGGGACAGGCACTGGATATCGCTGCTGTGAATCTGTCACCCGATTTACAGCAACTGGAGCAGATTCACTGCAACAAGACCGGGGCCATGATCAATGCCAGTATTCTTATGGGTGCGGTATCAGCAGGGGCCGATAGCCAGCAACAAGCTGCTCTCTCCGAGTACGGGGATGCCATTGGCCTGGCTTTTCAGGTACAGGACGACATCCTGGATGTTACCGGCACCACAGAAGTTATCGGCAAACGTCAGGGCGCAGATGAGGCTCTGAACAAACCCACGTACGTCACACTGCTGGGGCTGGGCGGCGCCAGAGAAAAAGCCGCCGACCTGCACCAAAAAGCGCTGGCAGCCCTGCGGACATTTGACAGCCGGGCCGATCAGCTGCGGGCTATTGCCGACTATATCGTCAACCGGAATAGCTGAAACCTGCCGAGACCTCCATTTGATGCGGCTCCGCTGGCAATTTTGGTGTAAGATTGCTCCCTTTGCGCCCATTCGATTTGCATGCTCAAGACGTTCAACGACATACCGCTGATCCGGCCGGAAACCCCTCTTCTGGACAGCATCGACCACCCGTTTCACCTGCGTGAACTGGATGTTGAGCAATTGCCTGAGCTGGCAGATGAACTGCGCGCCTATCTGCTCTACAGCGTCGGGAAAAGTGGCGGCCACTTCGGTGCCGGACTGGGGACTGTCGAGCTCACCATCGCCCTGCACTATGTTTTCAATACCCCCCATGATCGGCTGGTGTGGGATGTAGGGCACCAGGCTTACCCCCATAAGATCCTCACTGGTCGGCGAGAGCTGATGCCACTGATTCGGCAGGCAAACGGTCTGTCCGCTTTCCCCAAACGGGAAGAGAGTGAGTTCGACACCTTCGGGGTGGGCCATTCCAGCACTTCTATCAGCGCCGCTCTCGGTATGGCCCTGGGTGCCGCCATGAATGGCGAAAAAAGAGAAGTCGTGGTGGTGATCGGGGATGGGGCCATGACGGCAGGCATGGCGTTTGAGGCTCTCAACCATGCTGCACATACCAACGCCAACATGCTGGTAGTGCTCAACGACAACAACATGTCGATATCCCACAACGTCGGCGGCTTGGCCACCTATTTTTCCAAAATCTGGTCCAGCCGTTTTTATAATTCCATCCGTGAAGGTGGCAAGAAGGTCTTGCGCTCAATTCCCTCAGCAGCGTCTTTTGTCCGCAAGACCGAGGAGCACCTCAAGGCCATGGTCGCTCCGGGTATTGTTTTTGAGGAGCTGGGGTTCAACTATATCGGACCCATTGACGGCCACAACCTGCCACTGCTGGTTCAAACGCTTAGCAACCTGAAGCAGCTGGATGGCCCTATCCTGTTGCACACGATCACCCGAAAAGGCAAAGGCTTTGGTCCGGCCGAAGCAGACCCGGTGGGCTATCACGCGCTCAACAAAATCGAACCCAAAAGCAAGCCCCAGGTTGCCGTCGCCAAACCTTCGACGGTAGTGACTCCCCCCAAGGTGAAATACCAACAGGTATTTGGAGACTGGCTTTGCGATATGGCTGAAAAAGATTCCCGCCTGGTGGGAATAACGCCGGCTATGTGTGAAGGATCCGGCATGGTTGAGTTTTCCAAAACCTATGCCGATCGCTACCACGATGTGGCCATTGCCGAGCAACACGCGGTGACACTGGCCGCCGGGCTTGCCTGTGAGGGATTGAAACCCGTGGTGGCCATTTACTCCACCTTTTTGCAACGGGCCTACGACCAACTGATTCATGATGTGGCACTGCAGAACCTGGATGTTCTATTCGGTATTGACCGGGCCGGGCTGGTCGGCGAAGACGGCCCTTCACACGCAGGCAGTTTTGATCTTACCTACCTACGCTGTATTCCTAACCTGCTGATCATGGCGCCCTCGGACGAAAATGAAACACGGCAGATGCTCTATACCGGCTTCATTCACCAGGGTCCTGCTGCCGTTCGCTATCCCAGGGGCACAGGTCCAGGCTCTGTCATCGAAAAACAAATGACGGCACTCCCCATCGGCAAGGGAGTGGAGAAACGCACTGGAAGCCATGTCGCTATTTTAAATTTTGGCACCCTGCTCCCGGCAGCATTACAGGCCGCTGAAGAGCTTGGCGCCACCGTTGCCGACATGCGTTTTGTGAAACCACTGGATACCGCACTGGTTGATCGGCTGGCATCACAACATCAATTACTGGTTACCCTGGAAGAAAACACGGTACAGGGCGGAGCCGGAGCAGCGGTCAGTGAACACTTGGCCTGCACCGGAATGGTTGTGCCAATCATGCACCTGGGCCTGCCGGATCAATTTGTGGACCATGGCAGCCATTCGCAACAACTCGCCGCCATCGGACTGAACGCGGAGAGTATTACCCGTGCTATTCAACACCGCCTGGATGAACTGAAGGGTACCCAGGGCGCCGTTTCCTGATACTGATCCCAGCAATAGGTTAAATATTGGTCGTTAACAGCCGATCAATGGCGACTAACATCTCGATTAACTCCCGACTGTTCTCCCCCCTCTCGCGAAAATACTCCTCGGCCATGGGGCTGACGGCACAGTTTTCAGGCAGTTTGGCTTTGTTCTCGACCAGATGTTGCAGTCGAGGCAGAAAAATGAACTGGAGCCACTGTTCAAACGAGAGGGTATCAATGGCAAAGGGCTCCCGGCTGGACAATGCCGCAATTGACGGCATCGTTTCTGACCACAACATCATGTCCCGCATCTGCTGCTCAAGGCTGACCAGTATGGCGGCCAGCTGCCGGTGTTTATCATTCATCTCAGGTCCTGACGACTACCCGGTTTCGCGCCGGAAAGGAGGCAGGTCGTCCAGCATCTGTTTACCGTAACGTTTGCTGATAATTCGGCGGTCGAGGATTGTGATTCGCCCCCGGTCTTTCTCTGTGCGGATCAGGCGCCCGCAAGCCTGATGCAGCCTGAGAGAGGCATCGGGTAACATCAGTTGCATAAAAGGATTCTCACCACGATGTTCCAGCCAGCCGGACAGGGTCTGATAGACGGGATCATCCGGCACGGCAAAGGGCAACTTGGCGATAACCACGTGAGAACAATAATTCCCCGGAAAATCCATCCCCTCGGCAAAACTGGCGAGACCAAAAATCACACTGCCCTCTCCACCATCAATCGTGGCCCGATGCCGGCGCACAATTTCCTGGTGTGACCATTGTCCCTGTACAAGAACCTGATCCTGCCGTTCTTCTCCCAGTCCGTCATAAACCAATTCCATCTGGCGGCGGGATGCAAACAACACCAGCGTCCCTTCATGCCAGTCAATCATCTCGGGCAGCACGCTGATCAGCGCCTCGGTATGTAACTGACTGTCTGAACCATCAGCGCCGATATCCGGCACCGCTATCACTCCAGCGTTGGCATAATCAAAGGCCCCCGCCACTGCCGTGTACACCGTTGTGGCAGGCAGCCCGCATCGTTTGCTGAAATTTTCAAATGAACCCAGGGTCTGCAGGGTCGCGGAGGTGATGATCGCTGCATAACACCGTTGCCACAAATTGAGGCGAAATATGCCTCCGGCATCTGTGGGAGACGCTGACAGGCGAATATCTGGGTTGCCCGCTCCCTCTTCCAGGCTTAGCCACCGGGCAGTGGGCGGTGCTTTTTGTGTATCATCTTCTCGGGCGTAGGATTCCCAGAGACGCAATGCCCCTTCGATGCGGCCTTGCCACACCCCCACTTGCTGGAATAGTTGTTCGAGATCGACTCGGGGTACCGGAAAGTGCGTCTCATCCATCGCGTCACTCAATCGGTCGGAAAGAAGTTCCAGGGTACTGAACAGTACTCCCAACCCCTGCACCAGGTGGCCTGCCAGTTCTCTTATTTCCTCGCCGGGATCGCCGTCGACAAAACACCAGCGCAGCTCTGTGCTCCCTTCTGCAGCCCCTTCCAGGTATTTTTCCAAGAGAGGATAACTCAGCCCCATTAAACGCTCACTGTCCGCAGCAGAGCTGGCCAGTTTTTCCAACCGTGACACAATATCCGGAGCGTCCCTGAACAGCGGCAGCCAGGCATCTGCCTGTTTCTGCATACGCCCCAACCAATTACCTGTGGTTCGAATCCGGCAGGAACCAGCAAAGTGGTTAAGGGCAGTGGGCGCGATGCGATGACCTTCGTCAAAAATATAAATGGTCTCTTCCGGCGGAGGAAGAATGGCACCACCTCCCAACGACAGGTCTGCCATCACCAGGTCGTGATTGGCGACAATACAATCGGCTTCATCCAATTCATCCCGTGCTTTAAAAAAGCAGCAGTTGCGAATCAGCCGACAGCGTCGACCGGTACACTGGCGACGATCAACAGTCAGGGGACGCCAGTCACTGTCTTCCAGAGAATCGGGCCAACTGTCCCGGTCACCTGCCCATTCGCCCGCAACCAACGAATTATCCATGGCGCGATAACTGGCAATCAGATTTGCCGTTGGATTGAACTGGATTTCATCTTCAAAGAGAAACAGCCCGTTATCACGAGCTGAAGCAGAATCGAGGCACTGCTCGAGTCGAATCGGGCACAGGTAGCGCCCACGCCCCTTGGCAAGGACTACCTGATAGTCCCAGCCGGTACTGCTCAACAGGTTAGGGATATCGCGATTGACCAGTTGCTCCTGCAGTGCAACCGTTCCCGTTGCCACCACCACTTTTTTGCCAAGTGCGCGGGCAATGGGCAATGCTGCCAACAGGTAGGCAAGTGTTTTCCCGGTTCCGGTGCCGGCCTCAACAACGTTGACAGGGTTATCCGAGCGCCGCCGGCCTTCGGCATCTTCCTCAATAGCGGCCAGACCATTAGCAATGGCGGCGATCATCTGCTTCTGGCCGAGACGGGGACGCAGCTCGTTAACGTCCAGGAATGTCCGGTAACCCTTCTGAATTTCTGCTTTCAGGTCAGCGCTCAGCACCGTTAATCAAGACCAAGTCTTAGCTTGCTGCGCACCGGATTGGCATACATATTGAGGATAATTTCCCGGTGCGCCTGAGGTACCGCATTCAGGCGCTCTTCAAACTCACGAACTTTTTGTGGCCAGCTCCCGCTAAATACTGATTTCCACTGTGCCAACTCAGGCACCTTGCCCTCCAGCATTTCGTAGGCAATGAGATTGCTGGGGTGAAGTCGGTAGTTACCGATGATCTGACGGTCGACGGCTTCAGCCATTTCCTCGGGGGTATCGATACCTTCTTCCAGCGGATCACCAAACGCAACGTGCACCGCCCCTTTGCGTCCAACAATGCCCTGATAGATGCTCAGCAGGTCCTCGTGGGCTTCTTTCCGGTAAACCCCCTCCGTCTGTTTGGCATAGAGCTCACGACCTTTGGCTGCGTCCAGGGGGTCCAGCTCATAGGAAATAGCTACCGGTACGACTTTCAGCTCACGAATGGCGTCAGCAAATGTCTGTTCTTTCTGTTTGCTGAGTGAAAGCATTTTCAACAGGGCCTTTTCCGTTTTATCGACCCCATCCTTGGCACGACCTTCACGTTGGGCAATCCAGACGCTGGCGTGCTCTTCAACCAGGGAAAACCGAATGTAGCGCGACAACTGCAACAGCGCGTTCAGCTTTTCACGACGCCCTTCCACAGAGCGTTTTACAATAAAACTTTTGTTGATGCGCATTAAGTCCGAGGCAAACTCTTTGCTCATCAGGTTGTCGCCGATGGCGATGCGCACCGTGTCATAACCGGCGTGGTAGCGGACGAAATTCACAAAGGCCGGGTCCATGGCAATATCACGGTGATTACTGATGAACAGGTAGGAGCTTTCAGAAGAAAGCTTATCCTGCCCGGAAACCGTCAGATGGCATTCAATTTTTTTCAGCAGTTTGCCCATGCTCTCGCCCACTGCTTCCTGAAAATCACGCACATTATGAATTTTCTCAAAGCTGTGGCGTAACACCCGAGCAATCAGCGGCCGCATTAGCCAGGGCGCATACCGCCCGAGCCGTGGATATTTGATGGACATCAGGGTATCAACAAACTCGCGACTGGCCGCGAGACGAGCCAATACTTCTGGAACTTCTGAGTCGTAATAAGGACGGATATCGTCAAATTCATTCATAACGGCGATGTACTGATTGTTGTTATAACGGCTTGCCAAAACAGCGGCAAAAACTCAGGAGCCCAGACGAGGGTTGTGCCAACGCACTTCCGTGGAGTACTTTTCGACCAGGTGTGTCACATCAAGAATCATGGCAAACAGCGCCATACGCACCAGTAGACCATTGTCCGTCTGGCGAAAAATTGCGAGATTCGGGTTGCTGTCCAGATCGCTGTCGAGCTCATTGGCCTCTGCCCGCGAATCCCGCGGCAGAGGATGCATAATCACCGTATTGGGCTCGCAGTTGGACGTGTAAATCGCCTGGTTAAGGCGAAAACGGCCGCGGTACAAATCGGCTTCATCCTTACTGGCGAAACGCTCTTCCTGAATACGGGTGGAATAGACTATATCAACGTGGGAAATACTCGATTCCAGGCGATCAGATTCGTCTACGTGGATTCCAGCGGCTCGCATATCCTCAACCAGCTCTCTTGGCATCGCCAGCTCCAGCGGAGAAACCAGCTGTACTGAAACCCGCTGGAATAACATCAGCAGCTTGCAAAGGGAGTGGACGGTGCGCCCGTGCTTGAGATCACCAATCATGGCGATGCGCAGGCCATCCAGTTGACGCCCACGATCCCGAAGTTCTTTTTCTATGGTGTACAGATCCAGTAATGCCTGACTGGGGTGCTCATTGCTGCCATCACCACCGTTGATCACCGGAACCCTACTGGCGGCGGCAAAATCTGCCACGGAACCAGACTCAGGATGGCGCATACAGATTACATCACTGAATCCGGACAGAACCCTGGCCGTATCCTGAAGTGATTCACCCTTGGCCAAGGCTGAGGCTTCAAAACCTACCGTTTCCCTGACCTCACCCCCCAGCAGGTTAAAGGCACTGCCGAAACTGATGCGGGTTCGGGTACTGGCCTCAAAAAACATGTTGCCGAGAATCGCGCCTTCAAGAACCCGGGTGATTTTCTGGCGCTGGGCATAGGGCTCCATACGATCAGCAACGCGAAAGATACGATCAATATCGGTGCGCTCGAACTGACTGATGGAAAGTATACTGCTACCCTTGAATTCCACATTGCCCCCACGGCTTAGCCCATCAAGCGCAGCATTTTAGCGGCTTTGCCAAAATCGGACCAGCGGCATTGTCGTTATAAAATCTGATCGCCCCATTCTTGCAACGCGTGCAGCAGTGAGCGTTCACGTTCGCCCGTTTCCTCACTGGCCATCAGCTGGTCGATTTCCGCATGATAGGCTTCCAGACTGAGGTATCCGGTGGAGGAACCTGTGAGTCGCTGAAAGCGCCATTCTTCCCACTGGTTTATCTCTTCTTCACTCAATGACTCAGGAAAATTTCTGGCGCGATACAGGAACAGCAACTGCCGATAGCGAGGGTCCTGAAAATGAAAGCGGTCTGCCCCCAACTCGTCCGCCGATGCCGAACGTACCTCACTCAATAAATTCCGATCAGAGTCATTAAGAAAACCCTGATAGAGCTGGCGATCTGCTTCCTCAGGGCTTTCCTGCCCTGGTGCAGAAAACAGTTGTGACAGCTTTGCCGTCAGATCGCGGCCCCGCAACAGGCGCCAGTTCTCTTCGCAACGCTCCAGGTCTATACCCAGACGCTTGGCCGCCGCAGCATCCAGTAGTTTTGGCGTTGCCACCACAGGGCAGCGGTTAATCTGAACATTCTTTAAGGGGATACGCTCCACACCCTCGGGCAGATCCTGGGTGCGGGTAAAAAGCCGATCGTGAATTTGATCTACCGATAGATTCATGAGCCCCTGAGCATCCCCTGACAGATTAAAACAGATAATGGCGTTGTTATTGGTCGGGTGTTTGGCCAGCGGCATCATTAACGCCACGTAACCATTATCCCGCGGCAACCGGCCCGATACGTGCAGGAATGGCAGCTGGTTCTGCAGATCGATCAGTCCGGCCACCTTATTCTTCAGGCGGTGCTCGTAAATATAGTCGTACAGTTTGGGTTGTTTAGCCTTTACCAGACGTGCCATAGCGATGGTTGCCATGACATCGGAGAGCGCATCATGGGCTGATTCATGGGTTATACCGTTGGCCTGGGTGAGTTGTTCCAATTTGAAACAGGGGGAACCGTCGTCGTAGTTGGGCCACTCGATACCCTCCGGTCGTAACGCCCTGGCCAACCGAACCATATCGATAATGTCCCAGCGCGAGTTCCCGTGCTTCCACTCTCGCTCATAGGGGTCGTAGAAATTCCGGTAAAGGGTATAGCGAGTCACTTCATCGTCAAAGCGGATGCTGTTATAGCCAACTCCGCAGGTCCCCGGTTGTGACAACTCCCGGTGCACTTGAGCAATAAATTCCGGTTCTGGCACTCCCTGCTCCCGGGCTTTCTGGGGAGTAATGCCCGTAACCAGGCAAGCCATCGGGGAAGGCAGCCGATCCGTAGGCGGCTGACAATACAGGGATAAGGGTTTACCGACCAGATTGAGGTTTTCGTCGGTGCGAACACCAGCAAACTGTGAGGGGCAGTCTCGAGACGGGTCAGTGCCAAACGTTTCGTAGTCGTGCCAATAAAGCGTTTTCACAGACTCAGCATCCTTTTTCCAGAACAAAAAAAACGGCGTCCCCAGACGCCGTTTTTAGATAACGCAACAGACTGTGCGTTCCGGTCAGATCACTCAACCACTTCGGTATAGGTCATTTCGCCTACTACACGACGGTTGCGAGCACGACCTTCATCAGTGGCATTATCCGCAATCGGACGGCTTTCACCGTAACCTTCTGTGGTGATGCGACTCGGGTCAATGCCATAGTCTTCAACGATTTTGGCTTTAACTGCGGCAGCACGGCGCTCTGACAGGCCCTGGTTGTAGTCATCCGAACCACGGGCATCGGTATGACCTTCGAGCACGAGAGTGATGTCATCGTGAACTTTCATGGCATTGGCAACAGCATGAAGCTCATCACCGTAGATGGCACGTACAATGGCCTTGTCGAATTCAAACTCAACATTCAGGCGCACGGTAATGGTACGAGTCTCAGGCTCTGGTGCAGGCATTTCTGGTTCGCGAGGTTCTACAGGCGCTTCAACAACCGGCGCAGCTGGCTTGTTGAAGTAGTAGTTGAGGGCGAAGTTCAGTGAACCATCGTTGATACCCTCGTTGCCTTCACGCAATTTGTGGGCGATGCGGGCATCACCACGGAATTCCCATTGATCGCTGATCATTTTGGAAAGACCAAAACCGATTTGCGCCTGATGGGTGTATTCCTCATCTGACCACAGATTGTTTTCACCATCGCGGTCGTAATAGCTGAAACCTGCCACTACATAGGGGCGCCAGCCGCCATTATCTTCACCCAGCCAGAAATAGGCATTGATTTGGGCAACATCCAGATCGTCACCGGCAATGTCTTTGCCGTAACCAGCTTCCAGAGCCCAATCATTAAAGAAGCGATAACCAACATTGAAACCAGCCACGCCAGCTTCATCATGACCACTGACAACGCGATCGCTGTCAAGGTAGTAATAACCGAGCGACGGCCCGAGGTACAAACCCTCTTGTGCAAATACAGAGGCCGACAGCGTCAGCAACGATACACCAATAGCAGCAGCAAGCTTTTTCATCAACTTCACCATTAATTCCGATTTAAAAACACAGGCACCCTCGCCTGAACAATAAAAACAGCACGCGTAATGATAATACAGTTACTGTTTTTTTTCCGCATAGAGGCCAAAATTTTGCCAAAAACTCAAACAGGATCAAAAAAATGGCGCTGACTTCTAAAGCTTCGTCGAACGCATTTTTTTCTCTGGGTTTTCAGGCGGCAACAGCCGCACCTTGAGTGCGGCGCGAATATATACCTCTGTAAGCCAGTACTAGATGACCAATTTTCGCTCTTCAATTTTGGCCTGCCAGATTTTCGGGCCAGTTTGGTGGACGGCTTCACCTTTGGTATCCACCGCAACGGTCACCGGCATATCAACAATCTCAAATTCATAGATTGCCTCCATACCAAGATCCTCAAATGCCACCACTTTGGCTCCGGTAATCGCTTTTGAGACCAGGTACGCGGAGCCGCCGACAGCCATCAGGTAGACCGCCTGTGAATCGCGAATAGCATCAATAGCCGTGGGACCACGCTCAGCCTTACCGATCATGCCAATCAGGCCGGTTTCTTCCAGCATGGTACGGGTAAATTTATCCATGCGGGTTGCTGTGGTTGGGCCAGCGGGGCCCACTACTTCTTCCCGCACCGGGTCCACGGGACCCACGTAATAAATAAAGCGACCTGTCAAATCTACCGGAAGCTTTTCGCCCTTCGCCAGCATATCGACCATGCGCTTGTGAGCGGCATCACGGCCCGTCAGCATTTTGCCGGAGAGCAGCAGGGTTTCACCGGGCTTCCAGTCTTTAATATCTTCCTTGGTCACTGTATCCAGGTTCACGCGGCGCACGCTATCACCTACTTCCCAGGCAATCTCGGGCCAGTCTTCTAGGTTTGGCGGCTGCTGCTTCGCGGGGCCACTGCCATCCAACTTGAAGTGTGTATGTCGTGTCGCTGCACAGTTTGGAATCATCGCCACGGCCTTGTTGGCGGCGTGAGCCGGAAAATCTCTGACTTTGATGTCCAGCACCGTGGTCAATCCACCCAGACCCTGCGCACCGATACCCAGTCCGTTGACCTTATCAAACAACTCCAGGCGCAATTCTTCGGCACGATTGGAAGCACCGCGAGCCTGTAGTTCATGAATATCAATGGGATCCATGAGTGATTCTTTTGCCAGCAGCATGGCTTTTTCAGCGGTACCGCCAATACCAATACCCAGCATACCCGGCGGGCACCAGCCTGCACCCATTTTAGGCACCTGCTCCAACACCCACTCAACCACGGAATCAGACGGGTTCAGCATGGCAAACTTGGATTTCGCCTCTGAACCACCACCCTTGGCCGCCACATCCACTTCCACGGTATCGCCGGGAACAATTTCGTAATTGATCACTGCGGGGGTGTTATCGCCGGTGTTTTTCCGGGCACCGTCAGGGTCGGCCAAAACCGATGCTCGCAGCACATTGTCAGGGTGCATGTAAGCGCGTCTGACACCTTCGTTAATCATATCGGAGACACTCATGTCTCCTTCCCACTGCACGTTCATACCCACTTTGACAAAGACATTCACGATGCCTGTATCCTGACAGATCGGGCGGTGTCCCATCGCACACATGCGGGAGTTAATCAGAATCTGCGCCATGGCATCCTTGGCCGCTTGCGACTCTTCGCGCTCATAGGCTTCGTTAACCGCCTGGATAAAATCCACGGGGTGGTAATAGGAGATAAATTGCAGCGCATCCGCCACACTTTCAATCAGATCATTTTGTTTGATAACAGTCATTTCACTCTCACAACCTGTCATTTCCAGAAAAACCACATCGGCTCATACTCAGCCGGGGGGAGCCCCCAACTGTTGTTTGATCAGTTGCAAATCCCGGTTAATTTGCAGCCGGTATGCATCGATGGCACGAATTGCCTCCTCATTACCCGCAACACGGGCATTCAACGACTGCTTGGAGTCATTGATAGTCTGTTCCATCCGGGCCAAACGGTCAGCCACATCCTGAACCTGACTCACCAGGTCGTTGACCTCCAGTTTTGCCGCCAACGCCGAACTCGCGGCCGACTCCACAGATTTTGTCGCCTTATCCACCTTGCCAGTCAGGGTTTCTATTTCTTTCTTGCGAGCAGAAATGGAGGCCTGCAGGCCCTTGACCGCCTTGGCCTGATCATCAATAGACTTACCCTGATCTTCAATAGACTTGCGATTACGATCATAGGCCACACCCCAGAGTTTCTTGATCTCGGACCAGTGTTCATCCAGGCTGGTCTGGTGCTCCTTGAGTTTTACCGACAAGGCTGCACCGGATTGGCTCAGTGACTCATCGGTGGAAACAATTTTTGCTTCCAGATCATTGAAGCGAGTCTGCAGGGTTTCAAAACGCTGGGTCTGTTCAACAAAAAAGTACCCCAGACCAGCGACACCGAGAACCACTACCAGCAGCAGAAATTTCCACAGGGTTCCGACACTACCTGACGGTGCAGGCGGCTTTGCCCGGGGCCGTTCCCTGCTGGGACGTACATTGTCTGCCCCCCGCTCCCGACCTTCGCCACGGCCTATGCGGTCATCACTGGTGGGGACAATTGGATCAAAGCGAGGGTTATCACTGTCACTCATAGCACATCAAACCTGAAGCAGGCCTCTCATCAGAAGGCGATTGGAATAGAAGCTTGGATACACGAGGCAGGCATTATACGACAAACATAAAAAAACCGGCCATTCGGCCGGTTTTTTATCAAACTGCACTTACAGGAAGCAGAGGGAGCCAACCAGCACGGCAGTCAGAACCAGGCTGGAAACAATCACACCACGAACGGTGGTCATTGGCCCTTGTTTGCCGAACAGCGCATTGGCTTCCAGCACCAGCACAATGGCCACTGCAAGATAAAGACCTAAACCACCACCATTAGCGGATGTCAGGTGTTCGGCACTATAACCCATGTGGGGAGATGCCAGCATGCAGTACGCCATTGGCGCAGAAAACAGGGTGTTGGTGCGCGATGCCAGCAGAGCTTTTGCCGCTGCTGCAGGGCCGTCACCCTCTTTCATGCCGAGGGCAATCTGTTGCGCCGGCCAGATTACCAGCCAGACGTTGAGGAACATCAGGGTACCCAGTAGCGCACCCACCTCAATGTAGTCATTCATGACGTGCTGCTTACCAACACCCGCCAGCAGAATCACACCGGTGATGAAAGTGAACATGGCACCCCAGCGGAACCACCAGAGGGCACTGGGAGCCAATTTAGCCTTAGCATCAGCCAGGGCTTCAGGACTGGCCTGTTTGAAGTAACCGCCCTGAACAAAATTGAAGTAGTACAGCATACCAATCCAGGTAATACCGAACAGCAGGTGACCCCAGCGGGCCAGAAAATTAATGAATTCAAGTGACATGTCTTTCTCCTTAGCAGCGAGATGCTAGTTTATTGGGCCGGGTTTTGTTTGTAATCAACTAATTGTTATACCCGCCAGAGTTGAGCACTGGCGATTTCCCCTCGATCAAACCGCCCAGAAACCCTATAAAACAAGAGGTTATAGGACGGCTTCACGTGACGGCAATTTTGTCATAAAGTGCCCGAAAATAAAAAGCCCCGACCAGCGGGGCTTTTTGTCCTTGATGGATGGGGACGATTACATCATGCCGCCCATGCCACCCATACCACCCATGTCAGGCATACCGCCACCAGCATTTTCTTCCGGTGAGTCAGCAACCATGGCTTCAGTGGTAATCATCAAACCGGCAATAGAGCCCGCTGCCTGCAGCGCAGTGCGAGTTACTTTGGCGGGGTCAAGGATACCCATGGCGATCATATCACCATACTCACCCGTACCAGCGTTGTAACCAAAGTTACCTTCACCCTGCTTGACCTTGTCGACAACCACAGAGCCTTCTTCACCGGCATTGGTGACAATCTGGCGCAGTGGCGATTCCATGGCACGACGGGCCAGATTAATACCAACGGTCTGATCTTCATTATCGCCTTTGAGACCTTCAATAGCCTGCAGGGCACGAATCAAGGCTACACCACCACCGGGAACAACACCCTCTTCGACAGCTGCACGGGTCGCGTGCAGAGCATCTTCAACGCGGGCTTTCTTCTCTTTCATTTCAACTTCAGTCGCTGCACCAACCTTGATGACCGCAACACCACCTGCCAATTTGGCAACGCGCTCTTGCAGTTTCTCACGATCGTAATCGGAAGACGTATCTTCAATCTGGGCACGGATCTGGTTAACACGGGCTTGGATAGCATCGTGATCGCCTGCGCCGTCGACAATGGTGGTATTTTCCTTGGAGATAGTCACACGCTTGGCAGTACCCAGATGATCCAGAGTGGCAGACTCAAGGTCCATACCCACTTCCTCAGAAATCACGGTTCCGCCAGTCAATACAGCGATGTCTTCCAGCATAGCCTTGCGGCGATCACCAAATCCAGGAGCCTTACAGGCTGCCACCTTGACGATACCGCGCAGGTTATTCACAACCAAAGTTGCCAAGGCTTCACCCTCAACGTCTTCAGAAATAATGACCAGCGGCTTGCCTGCTTTGGCCACGCTTTCCAGCAGCGGCAGCAGTTCACGGATGTTTGAGATTTTCTTGTCAAACAACAGGATGAAGGGCGAATCGTGCTCAACGCTCATACTTTCCTGGTTGTTGATGAAGTAGGGGGACAGGTAACCGCGGTCAAACTGCATACCCTCAACGATATCCAGTTCATTTTCGAGACCGGAACCTTCTTCAACAGTGATGACCCCTTCCTTGCCAACTTTCTCCATGGCCTCGGCAATGATATCGCCGACATGGGAATCGCTGTTGGCAGAGATCGTGCCAACCTGGGCAATCTCCTTGGTGTCGGCGCAGGGCTTGGCGATTTTGGCAATTTCAGCTACTGCTGCGGTAACTGCCTTATCAATACCGCGCTTCAGATCCATCGGGTTCATTCCGGCGGCTACAGATTTGAGGCCTTCGTTCACAATTGACTGGGCCAATACTGTCGCCGTGGTGGTGCCATCGCCGGCCTCGTCGGAGGCTTTGGATGCCACTTCTTTCACCATCTGGGCACCCATATTTTGAAACTTGTCTTTCAGTTCGATTTCTTTCGCTACAGACACACCGTCTTTGGTAACCGTGGGTGCGCCGAAAGATTTATCCAACACAACATTGCGTCCCTTGGGACCCAAGGTCACCTTCACAGCGTCGGCCAGGACATTGACGCCTTCCAGCATCGGGTTGCGGGCGTTATCACCAAACATTACGTCTTTTGCTGACATGACTTACCTTCCTTAAACAATTCGTTTGACGAGATTAAATCTGCTTTGTGTTCTCAGCCGTCAATGACAGCCTTGATATCGCTTTCACTGAGAATGACCAGTTCCTGGCCGTCCAGCTCAATGGTGTCACTTCCGGCGTACTTGCCGAATACGACCGTATCTCCAACTTTCACATCCACAGGGCGCACTTCACCATTATCCAGCACGCGACCGATGCCAACGGCAATCACTTCTCCCTGGTTCGGTTTTTCTTTGGCGGAGCCCGGCAACAAAATACCACCGGCTGTTTTTTCTTCTTCTTCCTTGCGACGAACCACAACACGATCGTGTAAGGGACGAATTTTCATTGTCTATTCTCCAACTATTATGGTCTAACCTGTTCAATTCATCAGAGTTCGGATGTTACCGAGCTGAGGCTAATGTGGAGGCTTTCCAAATTATTTCAAGGGGCCAAACAAAAAAAAAGTTTCTTTACAGAACAATCTGTTATTTTGGAAGCTGCCGGTCATCGTTTTCCTGCCAGAACTCACCGTCAACCACCTCTCCATCTGCGTCTGAAGGATGCGACCCCCCGGAGCGATAGGTCTGTTGATTGCTATAGCTAACGACCTCCATCTTTGCAACCATCCCCAATACACAGCGTCGCCTTAAGGGCGGAAAAAGGCCCGCGAAGCCTATCACGTCTGTCACAAAACCCGGGGTTAAAAGCAAAGCACCACAGACCGCCAGTATCAGCCCTTCTGCCATCTCCATCGCCGGCAGCTCGCCCGCATCAAGTTTGCTTCGCGCCCTGAACAGGGTCGCAAAACCCTGTTGGCGAAGTAATGACAACCCAACTACCGCCGTCAATAACACCAGCCCGATGGTGGGTAGCGCACCGATTTCACGGCCCACGGTAATCAAAAGCCACATCTCGACAATGGGCATGGCAATGAACAGTAATAGCAGATGTCTCAAACTGAACTCCTGTAGGTATTTTTTGAATATGGGGCCATCTGCGTTCAATTCAATACAAAACTGGACGGAAGTTCCAAAACCTCACTATGATGAATGTCCTAAACAGGACAAATCAGCAAATGAAAAGCGAAGTTGAAGTTCTGATTTACAGTATTCTCAGCGCCATCCCCAAAGGTCAGGTTGCCAGTTACGGGCAAGTGGCCAACTTTGCCAGACTGCCGAAAGGTGCCCGCCTTATTGGGCGCATTCTCAGCCGTTTACCCCCGGAAACCACGCTACCTTGGCATCGCGTACTAAAGGCTAATGGTCAGATCGCCTTTGCCCCAGACAGCAGCGCCTACCACCGTCAAAAACAGTTACTGGAGTTGGAAGGCATCAAAGTCTCTCAGGGCAAGGTGGACTTGAGACTGTTTGGCTGGCGGGACTGAGCAAGAGAATGTCGCCACAACAGCCAGGATAACAGGATTGCCGGTGTTCCCATGACAGCAGCGTAAGAGAAGAAAACCTCATAGTTACTGGCATCAACGATAACCCCCGAGAAACCACTTAAAAACTTGCCTGGCAACGTCATCAGAGAACTAAACAACGCATATTGCGTAGCGGTATAGGCCCTGTTGGTCATGCTCGACAGGTAGGCCACAAACGCCGCATTGGCAAATCCGCCGCTCAGATTATCGCCACTGATCGCCACTGCCAGCCACACCAGGTCGGAACCTACCATGGCCAACTGCACAAACAGCAGGTTTGTCAGCGCCACCATAATGGCACCAGCCAGCAAGGGGCGAAAGATGCCGTAGCGCACCACGAACAATCCCCCGAGGAAAGAACCCGCCAGAGTCATGAAGAACCCAAAGACTTTACCAATATCGGCAATTTCCTTCTTGGTAAAGCCCAAATCCAGATAAAAAGGGTTGGCCATAATCCCCATGGTGATATCACTGAGGCGATAGAGACCGATGAAGGCCAGGATCAACAGCGCCCATGATCCATTGCGGCGAAAAAACTCCACAAACGGAGCGACCACCGCGCCCACAAACCACGCCTCAAACCGCCTCCAGCGACCGGGCTGATCGGCATGCAACTGATGCTTCAGCGACAGCTCCATGGCCTCGGTAGTGTCTGGCACATGGCGCTCCGGTTCCGACACCAGCAGTACTGTAACCACACCCACCAGCATCAGCAGTGCCATCACCAGATAGGAAATATCCCAACTCGACCAATCGGCAATATAGAGCGCACCCGCCCCGGCAACCAGCATAGCCAACCGGTAGCCAAAGATATAACTGGCAGACATGGCGCCCTGGTACTCATCCACCGCAGACTCTATGCGAAAAGCATCGATAGCGATGTCCTGGGTGGAGGAAGAGAACGCCACCAGTAACGCACTGAGCGCTATGCTCACCAGAGACACCTGAGGATCAGACAACACCATGGCGACCAGTCCGGCCATGACGCCAAATTGACCAACCAACATCCAACTACGGCGCTGGCCCAGACTACGGGTTAACAGGGGCAACTTCAGCCGGTCCACCACCGGTGCCCAGACCACCTTGATGGAATAGGTAATACCGATCCAGCCAAAAAACCCTATGGTGCTGCGACTTATATCGACATCCCGCAACCATGCTGTGAGAGTTGAAAACACCAACAACAGAGGCAATCCGGCGGCAAAACCCAGGAAAAGCATGGTGATCACCTGCGGCCGGGTATAGACACGAACGGCCTCGCTCCAGCTGACCACCCCCTGCTCTACACCTTGTTTTGACGCCATATAGCCTGCTCCTGACAGGCGCATACCCTAACAGATAATTGCACAGATGCTATACACTCTCCGCCCATGAGTGCCATTCTTGAAATTCGCAACCTCAGCAAAAATTTCCGTCATCTCAAGGCCGTGGATGACGTATCTTTTGCTATCCCCCGCGGAGCCTGTTTTGGGCTGCTGGGCCCCAATGGCGCAGGGAAAACCACGACGATCGAAATGATTGAGGGTATCACCACGCCATCTTCCGGTGAGATTTTTTATCAGGGACAGATTCGTGACCGACGCTTTCTGGAACAAACCGGTATCCAGTTCCAGTCCACCGCATTAATGGATTACCTGACGACACGTGAGGTAATCAGGCTGTTCAGCAACTTTTACCCCCGCGCCCTGCCACTAGAGGAGTTGGTAGAGTTGTGCCAGCTGGAGGAATTTCTTGATACCTACGCCACTCGTTTGTCCGGCGGTCAACGCCAGCGCCTGCTACTGGCGGTGGCGTTAATCAATGATCCCGAAATTCTGTTTCTGGATGAACCAACCACGGGCCTCGACCCCCAATCCCGCAGACACTTCTGGTCCCTGATCAGTAACATTAAGGCACGTGGTAAAACCGTACTGCTCACCACCCACTACATGGAAGAAGCCGAACTGTTATGCGACCACATGGTGATCATGGATAAAGGGAAAATTATTGCTGAAGGCACACCGCAAGGGCTGTTGCGACAACATTTTGATTTCACCTACATCTGTATTGATTACGAGGATTTTAGCTGCGACCCCAACAACCTGCCTTTTGCCATTGAACGCCGGGAGGACTGTATAGCCATCGCCACTAATTCTGTAGAGCAGACTCTTGCCAAGCTGGTGACCATGGACATCAACCTGCAATCCCTACGTGTCCGGAACCCGTCTCTGGATGACTTGTTCCTGAAACTTACCGGGCACTCCCTGAGGAATTAAGACAATGCGCCGTATTCTGGCTCTGTGGGCAGCCCGCAACCGCGAGTATTATCGAGACAAGGGTTCTTTATTCTGGTCCTTTGTTGCCACACCAATGATTGTCATTGTGCTGGCCATTGCTTTTTCCACCAGCAACGACCACCTCTTCAGGGCGGGCCTGTTGCTGGACACGCCCAATATCAACCGGGATACCCTGCCATTTGCTAAGGAACCGGCCATTGACTGGGTGGAATATCAGGATCTCGACACAGCCTTGCGACGCATCCAGTTTCACCAGCTGGATATTCTTATCACCACGTCCTCACCCCAACGCTACTGGATCAACCCGGAATCAGCCAAGGGGCGCATTCTGGAAGCACTGCTTCGCAACGACGGACAGGCAGATAGCAGCATCTGGCAAGGTCAGGAGGTATTCGGCGAAAAGATCCGCTATATCGACTGGGTGATACCCGGAGTGCTGGCCATGAACATGATGTTCAGCGGGCTGTGGGGTATCGGTTATGTCATTGTTCGCTATAGAAAAAATGGGGTTCTGAAACGGCTTCAGGCAACTCCTCTGAAGGCCTGGGAGTTTCTTTTCTCACAGGCGCTATCCCGTCTGGGCATCATGCTCGCTGTCACCATCATCGTATTTACCATTTGCAATTTATTTATCGGTTTCAGAATGGTTGGCAGCTACCTGCTGCTGTTGCTGATTGCCGTTGTGGGCAACCTCTCCATCATCAGCATCTCCCTACTGATGGCCTCGCGCACAGCCAGTGAAGAACTGGCCAACGGTCTGCTGAACCTCATCAGCTTCCCGATGCTGTTGTTATCGGAGTTGTGGTTTTCGCTGGATGATGCTCCCGAGTGGCTACAGGACCTCTCCCAACTATTGCCTCTGACCCACCTGGTGAAAGCCGCGCGGGGAGTGATGCTGGAGGGAGATGGGATTCTGCAGGCCTCCCCCCAGTTATTGATACTTGTCCTGATGACAGTCACCTGCCTGACACTGGCGGGATGGCTATTCCGTTGGCGGGATTAAGCCCATAACCCTGCGTATTTACTCTACCCGCTATAGCAGTACCACTAGTACAGCTACCATAAACACCGCAAAAATCAGGGTGCGAGTAAACAGTGCTTCAATACCTGCTTTGCCAACAAAACTGTCCTTCTGATCACCTCCCGTTAAAGAAGCCGCTAGTGTGAAGTTACCCAATACCTCCACACTGCTTGCCGAGGAAACAATCGACTCGCTCAACCTCGCCAAACATGCGGGGAAGTTCCCTACCACAGCCAATGAAATACCCACCAACCTCACCGGCAACCATTCCAGCAACCACAACCATCGGTTTTGAAAATCTGTCTCGGAACTATCCTGTAATCGTTGCTGGTAATAGATCACAGACAACCTGTACAACAACGCCCCCGGCGCGCCAGCGAGAATAAACCAGAACATCACTGCGAAATAACGTTCGAAATAGCGGTAAGCAATGGTCCTGACCGCCTCCGCATGTGACTGGGAAGCATTTTCCACCTCGCCCTGCTGCTGACCAACTTTCAACTCAGCGATATCGTTATAGGCTGCCTGTTCATCGCCACGATCCAGGTCCTCCTGGTAGTTTTCCACATCCTTTTCCAGGTCTCCCCGACCCAGTGAGTAGAGAAAAACCAGCAAGCTAATCAGAAAAACGGGAAGGCCCAACCAACGATCCGTCAGAAACAAAAGTAACGCAGCCAGTATCAGTACGGGCAGGGCAATAGCGACGCACGCCGTCAACCACTCCATGGAGCCGCACCCCTTGCGCAGCTTTACCAGCAACCCAAGAAACCATTGATCACTCTGCAATGCGCCCAGAGAACCCATCTGCCGGATCAGAAGCAGGCCAATCACGATAACAATAAACTCCATATCAGGTCTCCAGAGAGCTCAGGTAGTACGGCCAATCAAAAGCTGGCCCGGGATCAGTTTTGCGGTCCGGGGCAATATCGCTGTGACCAACAATACGCCCTATGTTGATAGAGGGGTAACGTTCCATCAAAGCCAGCGTCACTGCTGATAATGCCCGGTATTGGTCCTCGGTGTAAGGGATATCGTCAGCACCTTCCAACTCAATACCAATGGCGAAATCATTGCAGTTTTCCGCCCCCTCGTAACAGGAGTTTCCGGCGTGCCAGGCACGATCATCGAAAGAAACGAACTGCACCAATTCACCATCGCGCTGGATTAATAGATGCGCAGACACCTTCAAGTCTGAGATCGTTTCAAAATAGGGATGCTCGACGGGGTTAAGACAATTGGCAAAGAAATCACAGATGTATTTACCGCCAAACTCCCCGGGAGGCAGGCTGATATTGTGAATAACCAGTAACGACACAGGCGCCCCTTCCGGGCGTTGATTATAGTTGGGGGAGGGTTTGCAAATTGCGTTTTGCAGCCAACCCTGCTGATTGATCAAAAGGCGTGTAATAACCGGTCTCCCATACCCCTCATTTATCTGATCATAGTAAAAAAGGGCTACAGGCTTGTCTACGCGCACCGTCAGCTCATGTAGTGCTGCTAATTTTATCTACAGGAGCAGAAAAGGATAGATTAGTGCAGAGAGTGGTGCTGGCACATATCGCTAACCACCCCCTCCAGGGCTCTATCAAACAATTGGGATTTGTCCAATGCCCGCAGTTTCTCGTCCTTGAGTTCCCGCGCCACCCGTTTACGGTTTTTCTGCCCAACCTTGGCACCCTGGCGGTTCACGAAAACGAATTTGCCTTCCGGCATAATAATACCAGCCACCTTACAGCGCCGACGTGACGGTGATTCTTCAGCAAATTCAACCCAGACACCGCGGGTCAGGCTGTCCGCCCGCCGCAAATACTGTTCTTCAATGTCCTCATCATCTTCATCATCCGATATATCGGGGTTGCCGGGAATATCGGTTCTCAACACCTGAATGTATACATCATCTAACGGATTGGCGGAAATGCCTCGGGTGAGCTCATCGTGCTGCGGCCCCTTCTCAGGTATTTCTTCACCAAAAAAGTATTGCTCCATTGCCCCCATCAGTCGACCGAGGTCATAGGCATCGTAGGAAATGGACTCCAGGCTGCTGCGAATAGCCTCTAGCACCGGCTTCACCGCAGCCTCATGGCGATCCCCTAGACGAACCAGCTCCAGCAAACTGTCCAGCAACTGCTCACTGTGCTGCCACTCGGTGGAATCGACGCCACAACGAAGGTGATTCAAGAACATTACCTTGCACCAGGCATCTTCGGCAAAGCTCACAACAAAGCGGGGGAATGTCTGCCCCTGGATTTTCCTGATCAATACTTTAAGAACCGCTTGGTGAGCCTGGTTTACTTTTTCCGCAGCGGCCACTTCTTCCATGAGTCGTTGCTCCAGAACAGCCACCCTGCGCCGCTCCTTATCAACCAAATCGATAAAATTCAGCAATAGCTGGGTCAACGCCACATTATCCTGACGGGATTCATTACACAGCTCATCCACCACGCTGGCAATGGCCTTAGCCACGGGGTCATCGGCAGTGGATTGGTCATCAACATAACCGATGGATGCTTCGGCAATTTCATTCAGCAAACGCCGGGCCGGATGCTTTTCGCGATCAAAAAATGTGTTATCCCTAAGCGCAATCTGCAATACAGGCAACTCAAGCTTGCGTAGCTCTTCGGCAATTTCACTGGAGGCGATGGCCTGGGTATTCACTCGAGCAAACAGCTGATCGAGCAGGTCAATCATCCCTCGCTCAGTACCACCCAAGTTGCGTCCCTGTTGTGCCAGATGCTTTTCAACCATATCAAGCAAGCGGGTTGAACTCTCCGGGTCCTGTGGCGTCTGCGCCCAGTCCTGCTGTAGATTGCTCACCAGCGAATTTAGCTGCTCCAAGTCAACACGTTCATGCCGAGAAGTTCCACCCTCCTCGGCTGCCTCGCTAGCCATGGGACTCCGTGATTCCCACTGCAATCTATTTTTCAGCTGAGAAATAAACTGCCCATAACCCCTGCCACTGCTTTGGCCCGCCGATGGCTTAGCAGCAGGCCGCTGGCGAGGCTCGTGGGAACCATGGTCGAATTGCCGGGGCTCAGGCACATTCTCCTGTTGAGACGCAGCAGGTTTTGGCTCCGGTTTGGGTGGGGGCTGCGGCTTGGCTTTTTTGAGTTTTTCGAGGTCGGGAACAACCCCCATGTCTTTGAGACGGCGGTTACTGTCAACCAAAAAATCCTGCAAAGCGGCCAGCACCAACCGATCGAACAGTTTAAAGAACACCAGCTTGATGGAGATTTTCAAATCCAGGTGAGCAACAGACTCGTTAAAGGCCTCACAGATTACATCGGGACCGACAGGATTGTTCTTCATGGTAACTTTCGCAGGCACCAGCGAGTCGATCCGGGTATTCAGGGCTTCCAGTTCAGACTTACACTGCTCCACCAACTTCGACACCATGGTATCAAGGGCAATAATCTCCTCAAGTTGCTCGTTCTCGATGACCTCCAGCCCTTTATCCTTGGGTTCCACAAAGCCGGTTGACCTAGGGTTACCTAGTAGCTGAAACCCTTGGGTCAGGCAACGAAAGAAATGATGCTCGATATTTTTCCGTTCCATACGTATCTGGCGCATGGCGTCGAAATACATGGTTTGCTGACGATTGTTATAGGCACGATCAGCGAGATCAAAAAAGGTATCATCCACTTGATCGAACATACTGGCCAGACAGGCGCTGAGATAAGTGCGGGCACGCCCCTGCAACGCCAGCACTGGCTGAGGCAGTTTGTAGAACGATTCTGACGGGACTTTTGTGTCTATCACCTTGAGACTCTACACTGGCACCTTGAAAATCTACTCCTGGCCTGACCTGATAGATAAGCTTTTATGATTGCAGCCAAGCCAATGTTTCCATAGTTTCTATCAATCGGACGTATCCTATTGATTCTATTATATCTGGATTAGTGTAGATAAAAAGCGCTGCGTACGTTATCGCAAACGGATAAACCGGTTTTTTTAATGAGTTTCTAACCGGCACACATTCATGCTGGGCTTAAAGCACATAATACCCAAAAAGCCAACGACTGATATAATCACCCCTCGCGATTTGGAAGCTAAAAATGATCGACGACCTGCTCCGTCAAGATATGATTGAAGCCGTCAACCGGGCTCTGCATGAAGACATCCGCGATGGCGACATAACAGCACAATTGATTCCTGCTGAAAACAAGGCAACAGCCACCATCATTACCCGGGAACCGGCTGTTATTTGCGGCACAGCCTGGGTCGACGAAGTTTTTCGGCAACTGGATACTGCCATCACACTGAAGTGGCTGGTTCAGGATGGCGATGATGTTCAGCCCGGGCAAACCCTGGTTGAGCTATCAGGCCCAGCCCGCAGCCTTCTAACTGGTGAGCGCACTGCTCTGAACTTCCTGCAAACCCTGTCAGGTACGGCCACCCTGTCAAGGCAATATGCCAAGCTTGTCGAAGGCACGGATATCAAAATCCTCGACACCCGAAAGACCATTCCCGGTTTACGACTGGCCCAGAAATACGCAGTCAACGTCGGTGGCTGCCACAACCATCGCATTGGTCTTTACGATGCCTTCCTGATCAAGGAAAACCACATCGCCGCCTGCGGGGGAATCGGAGCAGCCGTCAAAAAAGCCCATGAGACGGTTCCGGGCAAACCGGTAGAAGTGGAAGTTGAAAACCTTGATGAGCTACACCAAGCTTTGGAGGCTGGTGCCGATATTATCATGCTAGACAACTTCGATCCCGAGCAGATTCGTGAAGCAATCACCGTTAATCAGGGACGTGCAAAACTGGAAGTTTCTGGCAACTTAGAGGCTAACAACCTCACCAGCAAAGCGATACCCGGCATTGACTATTTATCCTCAGGCAGCCTGACAAAACACTGCCGAGGGGTAGACCTGTCAATGCGGGTCTACATTAACATCTGATTTTTTCTACGTCTGTTAGCATTGTCTCAACAACAGGCCGCGCAACGCCGTACTTTAAAACTTATGGAATGACTTCCACCTTACATTTTTTTCAGATAGCTTCAGTGCCATTGATGGAGTTGAAGCTATGAGAAAAATGGCATAAAAAACTAACCCACAATCACACCCACTCACCCATCAGGATGTCATAAGACTCATCATCTGGGACCTGCATAGGTGGGTGCTTGCAGAAAAACGCCGAGGGAATTTCAACAATGCCACCCATTCCCCGATCAAGGGCAACCTTCGCGCAACGAATAGTATCGATTGCAACCCCGGCAGAATTAGGTGAATCTTCTACGGACAAACGAAGCTCAAGATTCATAGCCACATCCCCGAACAACTTACCTTCCATACGTATAAAACATACTTTGTTATCATTTTGCCAAGGAACGTAGTCACTGGGTCCAACGTGTATGTTAACGTCCTCCAGACGCTGCGGAATGGCACTTTGAACAGCTTCCGTTTTGGACTTTTTCTTTGAGGACAGTCGCTCACGATTCAGCATGTTCAGGAAGTCTGTATTGCCCCCGGTATTTAGCTGGTATGTACGCTCCAACTTCACACCACGCTTCTTGAACAAATTACCTAGGGTGCGGTGCACAATGGTAGCCCCAAGTTGAGCCTTGATATCATCACCAATAATAGGGAGGTTCCTGGCCTTGAACTTCGCGGCCCACTCTGGGTTGCTGGCTATAAATACGGGGATGTTATTAACAAAAGCGCAACCTGCTTCCAGCGCACATTCCGCATAAAACTCAGTGGCTTTTTGAGAGCCTACAGGCAAATAATTCATCAAGACATCCACCCCGGCCATTTTAAGTTTTTCTACCACATCTGCCTGGGTTGGCTCTTGCTCAGAAGACAGTAGAAATGTTCGATCATCTCCAAAGTTAGCCATATGCTCAGAGTATCCATCAAGGATTTTTCCCATTGAGACCTCCACACTTCCCGATGGCAAATCTCCACAGAAGACAGCTGTGCAATTAGGCAAAGCAAAAATAGCTTGGTTTATACCTTTCCCGACTTTTCGTTTATCAATATCAAATGCCGCTACCACTTCGATATCACCTGGACGGTAACCACCCACCTCATAATTCAGTAGACCAATACAATCCTCTACTTCTTTGGCGCGATAGTAGTGGATACCCTGAACCAAAGAGCTCGCACAGTTACCAACTCCAACCACTGCTATCCTGATAGTCTTTCTTTCCAAGTAGGTTCCTTAAATACATTTCAACACATCTTTAACGTTCACTATTAACAAGCGCCAGTCGTTCATAAACTTTTCAGCCAAACTCCTGAGTTGAGAACACTAAGTGATGATGAAGGAGGTAGTTAATCGATAAAGCTACCATCACGGTCACAACCAGTCGCAGTATGTTCAACTAACGCCAGAACCCCTGTCGCATTAACTACGGCTGGTATCAAACAATCTGACAGATAAGTGAGCACTTGCCAGTATATATTTTCTCCCGCCGCACAAAAGCACCAATATCGATTAATAGAAAAATTAGCCACGCCGCCCATAATAGGTCCACAAAATACAGTAAAGCCTAAGGAAAGACCGAGAACCTGATAGCAAATCCCCATAACACCAACGCCAGTGGCAGTAGCGATTGCGGCAGTCGCCTGAGATAGGCTCAATATCAGTTCTTGGCTTTAACAGAAAGGAACTAGGAGAAAACTATTCAGGGCAAACCTCAAAACAGTAACAGCTTCACTGTAAATAGGTCTTGCCAGGCTTTACACTAGCGGACAGCCATGTACTTCCCTTTAGCAAGGTAGCAATGTTTAAAACCACCTTGAAATCTGTCATTTTTTTTCCTGTCACACTGTTCAAGCTGAGCTTTTGGCTTCCGAACAAATTCATGCACGCTGACCGCTATCACTTGGTCAAAAAAAGCTTTGGCACAATTACCTACCTTCTTCTTGGTATCCCACTCACAATCGCACTCTTGTTTGAGTTGCTTATTATTGCCAACGCACAGGTAGTAGGAGAGCCACCAAACTATCAATTTTCGGTATCAACTGAAGATCTACAACTGGGCCAGAATGTTGAATTGCCCGGCTACAATAAGGGTGTGACGTTCACCTCTCCAGGAAAGGAAAATCGGGAAGCTTATTACCACTACCTTTTAGAAAATTATAGCCCGACAATCATACATAAAATGGGGCACCACCCACTTTGGGACATTCCTACAGACCTGTTCTTTGACGGGGATAGGGACCCCAGAAACAATGTTAGAAATGCCGCCAAAATCCCACAGTTACCGCCGGTCATTCACGGGGAAGTAATTGCCGAGACAGAGGATTCCTACTACTTAGCGTACATGCTGTACCACATCAAGGATTATGACCAGCCCCTACGTGAGTTTCTGACCCACTGGACCTATCACGACAGCGATAACGAAGGCTTCCAGATCAGGATAGACAAAGCAACCATGGAGGTTGCTCATGTGGAGGCCTGGTATCACAACCGATTTTTTCTCTGCAACTCAACTGGAAAAACTTCGGGCTCCGAGCCCATTCAATCTCTCTCTCTTTTTGAGGGGGGCTCACATATTGTTATTTATGCCCAAAGCCTGGGTCATGGGGTTCGCTGTGCAACAAGGGCTGACCTTGCGTCTATTTCCAAAAATACAAAAATCATGCGCTACCACCCCAACCCTGAAGAAATCGTTCCGCCAACCGCCAACCGCAAAACCCAATACAATACCAACTACTCCCTAGCCAGCCTCAAGCCCTGGTATGAGAACGCCACAAACCTGACAAAATCAGGCTCTGAATCAACAAGTCTGTTTGAAGACAAAATACACGTTGGCACTGACAAGGATGGTAAAGAACTCTACGTAGGTAGATTCATTGCCGGTGAAGACTATGACCGCAACGCCTGGTCACGACCAAAACCGCCCTGGTCCTGGGATGACAAATGGGACGATATCCCAATTTTTCTTTGGCATTACTATCCGAGCTTTGCTTTTGGCCGGCATGCCGAAGGCAGTCTTTCTCATAAGTACATCTACAACGGTCCCATGGAACATACCTTCGGCATTACCAATCTCGATGAGATATTGCCTTACCTGGAACTGGAGATGTCCACCAGCAGAAGCAACAAATGGGGCAATTTGGCTTGGCGAAGCAACCTGGTTGGTCAAAAGGACTTATGGGCCCATCTGAACTTCTGGGCAAAACAATACGTAAATTATATTTTTAATGGGCTGGGGTAGTTTTTAAATGAAACTACCAATGTCAAAAACCAGTATCACCTTATACCTTACCCTAATGTCCCTCTTTATGGTCGGGATAAGGTGGATCTACAAAGACCTGCCTTTAGAGATGGATTCAGCAACATATTCAATAATTGCTGAAGGAATATTAAACGGGGGACGGCTTTACTCTGATTACTGGGACATAAAGCCCCCACCAATTTTTATGCTGTATGCACTTGCCCAACTTGTTGCTGGAACAGGGGGCGCACACATATTATTCTTATCAATTACTGCTTCTCTAGCAACCTTGCTAGGCATTTTCACGGCTGCCCGTCAGGGCCCTGGGGGTGATAAAACCGGGCTGTATGCTGCGCTACTTTGGACTATAGTGAGTGCCGACAGAATAATGCAGGGGAACTACCCAAACACCGAGATATTTATCAATGCACTCTTAGTCTGGGCTACAGCCCTTACACTGACCCTTCTAACACAAGCACAGACACCCAAGAAACTCTTTCTTATCGGCGTCCTTTTTGCATTAGCCTCCCTTTTCAAGCATGTGTGTGCAATCCCTGCCGCTTTTATCTCGCTCGCCTACTTATATCTCAAGTGGAAGGAGGGGTTGACCAAACAAGGATTACAGTTTGTTTTTTTTATAGGTGCTACAGGTGTGCTCGCCTGGGCACTCATGTTTAGTTATTTTTACTATAACCAAAGGCTACCCGAAGCTTGGGACGCACTAGTAACATTCAACCGCGGTTACGCTGGAAATATGACAGCGAATATTCTCTCACTACTTAACCCCCTCACCGCATTCCCTCCCAACATTTTTCGCTTCAATCTAATTCTGGTTCTTACCTCCTGCCTAGGCATCTCCTGGATATATAAAGAAAAAATTTCTAGAAGAACCTGGATATTTCTAGCATACCTTACAGGCTCTGGAATTGCGGTTGCCTTGCCAGGCAAGTTTCACGCCCACTACTATCTTCTATGGATCCCGGCTCTTTGCATTGGTAGTACATGGGCAATCGAAAGAGTTATCTCCAGTAAGCGGGCACTACAATTTCATTTAGTATATCTACTTATGTGCTGCATATTACTTTCGTATCAGGCTACGCAGATTCATATGCCCATGTACAAAGTACCGGAAATAGGCCCGCGCTTAGCCTATAACTACCTGCTATCGCCTCTTATCAGCCAGCAGTTAGATTCTGGAGAAAGCTTTCTCCAGTGGGGGCACAATGTTGAGCTCTATTACTATACCGGCCACCAGCCCCCAATAGGAGAACTCAGAGCTGGCCACATTCTTGACGGAAGCAGGGGCAAGCAAAGGGTAGAGAAGGTGTTGCTCGAGCTAAAAAAAAATCCCCCGCCGTTAGTCATTCTAGCCAGAGGCTGGAAATTTAGAGAGGCACATCCTGTAGAATCCTGGATAGATAATAACTACCACGAACTTTTAATAGATTACCCAAAATCCGTACCGAACATTGGCATAAAATTTTACAAACTCAACAAATGAAAGATTTTAAAATATCCATCGTCACCCCGTTCTTCAATGAAGCAGGTTCAATCTGTTCGTTTTTTGAATCCATTTTTAGGATATTAGATAACCAGAAATTCTCATATGAAATTATATGTATAGACGATGGCTCTTCGGATCAAACTCTTGAAAATCTAAAAAAATTCGCAATTGGTAATAAAAATATAAAGATAATTTCCCTTTCTCGAAATTTTGGCAAGGAGTACGCGCTAACTGCGGGCATTGATGCCGCACAAGGTGATGCCGTTATTCCGATTGATGCCGACTTACAAGACCCCCCGGAACTTATACCCTTAATGGTTGATGAATGGTTAAAGGGGTTCCCTGTCGTTTTAGCCAAAAGGGCATCAAGGATTACCGACACAAAGTTTAAAAGGGGTACAGCTCATTTCTTTTACAAGATAATAAATGTACTAAGCGATGTTTCGATCCCTGAGAATACTGGTGACTTTAGGTTAATGGATAGGCAAGTTGTTGACATACTGAAACAATTACCAGAGAGAACACGGTTCATGAAAGGACTTTTTGCCTGGGTTGGATTTGAACAAGCAACAGTTTATTACGATCGTCAGGATCGACGCGACGGGCAAACTAAGTGGAATGTCTGGAAGCTATGGAATTTTGCCTTGGATGGTATTTTCTCATTCAGCACTTCGCCAATAAGAATTTGGACCTATCTCGGCCTTACTATCGCTCTTTCTGCAGGCCTGTATGGCTCATTCATTATCCTCAAGACCCTTGTTTACGGCATTTCAGCCCCTGGCTACGCATCCCTCGCATGTTTGATTCTTTTCTTTAGCGGTATCAACTTGGTTGGTATCGGGCTACTTGGCGAATACATTGGAAGGATATTTATGGAAACAAAGTGTCGGCCTTTGTACATCATTAAGGAAAAGATAGGCTTTCAGGATGAAACATAAACCCACTTCCTTGACATGAAATAATTGAAAAAACAAATTGCAGCAATTGCTACCATCTGAACTAACAAAAAGTTGAACTTCAAACCTAATCCCAGCGATACAACCGAAGCATTTAAAACCCCTCCGATTGACACCATGACCAGGTATTTCCCAACCGCCAAGTTATGACCAACACTGGCCACAAAAGTCCATTTGTAATTCACCAGATAATTAAATGTAATTGCTAATAAGTAGGAGATAGAGACCGAAAAAAAACCTACACCACCGAAAAAAAGGATGTTATCCACAGAGATAAAAAATAGATAATCGCCGTACCAGAGCCAACGACCAAGTATTTCAAAAAACTAGTCTGTATGAATTTCATTTTTTTTTAATATATAGCATTGCGTCCACAAAATATGACTTAGTGGAGTATGCTTAACCTTGTCTTCGAGATACTTCTGAACTTTAACTGCGAATTTACCAAAAAATTCCGATAATATCGGAATATATAATCCACACTTATAGGCCTCGACCACCAAGAGCCCTTGGTTAGCAAAATGTTTTCTCATCTCCCGCTCGGTGAGCAGGTTTATATGCCCCGTTTCTAAAATTGGCTCTCGATAAATTTTACGAACCAGGTCAATCACAATTGGCATGAAAGCAATCTTGCAGGCGAGCTCAATGAAGCTATATTTTTGAGGAGTACTTAAAATTAATATTCCGCCAACCTTTAACTTACGCACAATATTATTAAGAACCAGCGAAGCATTTGGAATGTGCTCAATAACCTCACTAAACAAAATTAAATCAAAAAAGTTTTCTGGAAGCTTTGAAGCAGTTATATCGTCTTCAAGAACAACCACCTTTTCGCTCTTTTTCGAGAACGAGAAGGCAACTGTTAAATGTTGATTTTCAATGTCGGTAACATACAGCTGGGATGCGTTCTTTTCCAGCTTGGGCAAATATATACAGCTTCCCGGGCCGATCTCACAGGCCAACATCCCTCTAAAGGAAACTCTTTCAATCGCATTATCAACCCAGCACTTTCTGCTCTGGTGAAGCCATCGCCGTGTTAAGTTTCTAGAATTGTATATTGTTTCTTGCAGCTCAGCCTCAGTAGCATTCATTAGATTTAAGCCCTGCCAGCATTATCTAATGTAAACATACGCCAGCCTCGTCAAACCCCGGCTCTCCCTTATAGTGACTGCACAAAGCCGCCAACATCTCCTCTGTCGCAGCATCACCTTGATATTGGGCAAAAGGCCACCATTTTTTCTCTTGTATATTTGTGACGACCATGTGTTCCCCCATGCCAGGAATCATTGATAGCTGCCAGTTGCCTCGAATAACGGCCCGGTGCTTGGAACGAATAATTGGGTTGTACCAAACATCACGCACAACCAACTTTCCATCATCGTTCACCGTGTATGCCTTAATGCCCTCCCTCAGCAACTTCTCCTCAGTCATGTCATCTGCAGTGACCGACAGGGTTTTAAACCCACTTTCCAGAAACAGGTTGCGGGTATCCCGCTCTTTTTTGTCACTACTCAACAATGACACGCCCTCAATTTTTTTATCCTTTAAAGGGCTATCTAACAGATCAAAGACCGTTGGCACGATATCCATCAGGGAGGCATTACCATCCACCAGCCCTGGTTTAAAAACGTCATTCCCGTAACTGCGCCCAGCCAGCAAAACTCGATACTGGCCCAGGTTAAGAATATTAGTGGCATGTCCCCGGGTATTAGTGTCGACCTCAAACGGAAAATCATCCCTGGCGGGAGTCAGAAGATCTTTTTCAAAGGCAAACCCATCGCCGTGATCAGACAACAAAATTACCTGTGCATTATCCAACACACCTGACGCCTGTAGCTGCTCCATAAACTGCCCGAACTGCCGGTCTACCTGCTTTAGCATCATCCGGTACTGATAGGCAAATTTATCCGCAGGTTCTTTAGGAATTTCAAATTTTTCCAGCTCCTCAAGATCCCGGGAGAACCAGGGAAAATGGGGCAACAGAAAATGCGCCGAGAGGAACAGCGGCTTGCCGGGCTCCGCTATGATTTCGTCCAGTAGCGCTCGATTGTAGCGCTCAGGGTCATAGTTGCCGGCGCGACCTCGATTGAGGAACATCTCCGGAAACAGATATTTACCCACAATGGTGTTGGAGAGCAGATTGATCATCGGGTGGTCATACTGCCCCAACACAAAACCCATCGCTCCCGGCTTTGGACCAACCACCGCATCGAAGCCAAAAGAAGCATCAATGTTATTAAAGCGGCGCTCATCGAAACCGTAAACGGTCCGATAGCCCCGGTCCTTCATCCACCAAGCAAGGGTCTGGCTACTATCAAGGTAAGAGTGGTTTATCAGATTAAACCGCCCTTTATGGTTCACTGGCTCTTTGCCGGTCAGAATACTCATCCAAGCGGGAAAGGTTCTTGCGTAAGGGGTATACGCATTGCGATAAACCGTGCTCTGCTTAAGAAACTCATCAATATTGGGAGTCAACTGCCCGTCACTACCGAAGTAACCGGTTTCATCGGGGCGCAGAGAATCCACACCGATTACCAGGATATTGGGCCGACTGTTGTTTGCCCACGGCGATATCTTTGCCTGTGTCTCGGACACCCCATTCACCCAGAACAGCCCCGCCACGGCACCAAAAATCATGGTTGCCGCCAGACTCTTCGCCCATTTGCTATTACAGAGCCTATACAGACTGACCGCAAAGGACAGGGCAATCATGGCACTCAGCGCATACAGGGTGATATCCGCCATCAACAGCGGGTTGTGTTTGATAAACCCGCTAGGCATGTTGGGGTAAGCCCGCGCGCTTAGAATCATGATCCAGGCACAAACCACTGCAAATGAGAAGTAAATAGTTATGATACGCTGCCGCTCGCGCATGGTGGGATTGGCAAGCCAACCCACCGTACCCAGCCAAAGCAACAAGACCAGAAGTAGATGGACAAAGATAGCGGCCCCGAGGAACCACAAAAGATCCCGTACAAAACCGGGACTGGAAAACATTGCCGATTTAAAGGCTTTCATCCCCACCGTGTCCGGAGCCACCATCAATATCTGATAAAAATTGGTCGCGCCAACAAACAAGAACAAACCGAGGACTAACCAGAGGTACCGAATGAAAACGGTTCTAGAGCTAACTTTCATGACTGACTGTATCTTGTTATCTAAAGGCATATACGGCATTGCTGAGTAGAAAATGGCTTATTGAAGCATAAAAAAGCCCCACAAAGTGGGGCTTTCTCACAAACGCACACATCTTAAAAAATACGCTTAAGACTTACATGAGCCGGGAAGGTATTTGTTATCGATACCAGAACCGGGGGCACATTTAAACTTAAACACTTGTTTGCCAAGGTTCGAAGTCGTCATCGGAGCAGAGTCAGTGTAGTAAGGTGTCAAGAGGATGGTTCCGCTATCCACTTCGTCATCAATACCCTGCACAACCGCGGTAATAACGCCGTTACCATTAGTCTGGATGCTTGCAACATACTTGGTGACACCACCGTTGCCGCCGGAGTCCTCACAACCCCAGGCGTTGGAGCCCGGACCAGAACCGGCATCAGAGGTTTGATAGACTTCACTCACCGCCGTACGGCACTGGCTGGTAGCCATGATGACTTCAGACAGCTTAGACTTGATGACATAAGTCTGGTAAGCCGGCAACGCTACCGCAGCCAGAATACCGATGATCGCAACCACAATCATCAATTCGATCAGGGTAAAACCCTTTTGGATATTTTGTACTTGCTTCTTCATTGTGTTTCTCCCTTATCAGAAATATTTAAACACGTGAGTGAATTTGCAATGTATGTGCCAAGTAAAAAAATCCCAGTTAATACATCAGAGCCACCCAGATACTGCTGACACTTTTTGTCAGACAAGCGCAAATTTCGCATTAAATGATCACGCCATGGGCACAACTCAGCCAAGCTCTGGCTCGAACTGGCTGGCTGTATTACTATCAACACCTTGCGGGCAGCTATTAATGGATCATCTGAGCCTATGAAAAACAGCGACCAACTCAAGGGCCTCCCAAAACGGCTGGTAAGCGATGGCTTGATGGAGGAAACCGCAGCGTTCGAGGCGCTTGCAGAATGTGAAAACGACAAAATCAATTTCGTACATTATCTTACCCACCACAACATATTACCTGCCCATTTAATTGCTTCCGTTGCAGCCAACGAGTTTGGCACCCCCCTTTACGACCTCGACGCCCACAATATGTCGGTCTGCCCCAAAGAGGTAGTCGAGAAAAAATTGATCCGCAAACATCAGGTTTTGCCTCTCTATAAGCGCGGAAACAGGCTGTTTGTTGCACAGAGCGATCCGACCAATCATATGGCGATTAGTGAAGTTCGCTTTCAGACCGGCCTTTCCATCGAGGCCTTGCTAGTTGAGCATGACAAACTTGAAACCGCCCTCGCCGAATTTCTGGATTTGCAGGATGACGATATCGGTGATGCTCTCGGCACTATGGATGACGTTCACCTTGACGACCTGGATGTCGAAGCGCTGGATGATGACGCCACCGAAACCGGGACTATGAACTTTTCGGATGCCGATGATGCCCCGATTGTTCGCTTCATCAACAAACTGATGCTCGATGGCATCAAGCAAGGCTGCTCAGACATTCACTTTGAGCCTTACGAGAAGACCTACCGCATCCGCTTCAGAACTGACGGCATTTTAAGAGAAGTCACCAAGCCACCGGCAAACCTGGCACCCAGGCTGGCTGCCCGATTAAAAGTGATGTCATCTCTGGATATATCTGAACGAAGGGTACCTCAGGATGGCCGCATCAAGCTGCGCATCTCAAAGAACCGGGCTATCGACTTCCGAGTCAACACCCTACCTACCCAGTTCGGCGAGAAAATCGTGTTGCGGATTCTCGATCCTACCAGCGCTCAGGTGGGTATTGAAAATCTGGGTTTTGAGGAAGACCAGAAAGAAGCCTACATGGAAACACTGCACCAACCTCAAGGCATGATTCTGGTGACAGGACCAACCGGTAGCGGTAAAACCGTTTCCCTTTACACCGGGCTTAACATCCTCAATACCTCCGAGCGCAACATTTCCACCGCGGAAGATCCCGTGGAAATCAATATGCCCGGCGTAAACCAGGTGCAGATAAACTACAAGGTCAAGCTGACTTTTCCCGAAGCACTACGCGCATTCCTGCGGCAGGACCCGGACATTATCATGGTGGGTGAGATTCGGGACCTGGATACTGCCGAAATTGCCATCAAAGCTGCACAAACCGGCCACTTGGTCTTGTCCACACTCCACACCAACAGTGCCCCGGAAACTCTCACCCGCTTGCTAAATATGGGTGTTCCAGCCTTTAACGTGGCAACCTCAGTGAATCTGATTATTGCTCAGCGGCTAGCTCGAAGGCTTTGTACTCACTGCCGTAGACCGGCAGAAGACATTCCAGAGAATATTCTTATTGAGGAAGGGTTTGGCGATATAGGCCGTCCCATGGAGGAAGTCACCTTATTCCACCCAGAGGGCTGCTCAAAATGTACCCATGGCTACAAAGGCCGAGTTGGCCTCTATGAAGTATTGAAAGTGACGCCCAAGATCTCAAGAATCATTATGGAAGGCGGCAACTCCATTGATATTGCGGATGCTGCGCGCGAAGAAGGTTTCAGAACTTTGCGCCAGTCGGCACTCCGCAGAGCCGCCGAAGGTATAATAAGTTTGGAAGAGGCAAATAGGGTAACCAAGGACTAATCCATGGCAACTGCGCAATCGCACACCTTTATCTATAAAGGCAAGGACAAGAAAGGCAAACCGATCCAGGGAGAGATCAAGGGGCAAAACCCCAACCTGATCAAGGCACAGCTGCGCAAGCAGGGCATTATCCCGTCCTCCGTCAAGAAAAAAACACCCAGACCTTTCAGTGGTGCTTCCAAGGCCATTATTCCTGCTGACATTGCCATTTTTACTCGCCAGATGGCTACCATGATGAAAGCCGGGGTACCCCTGGTGCAGAGTTTCGATATTGTTGCGGAAGGCGCGGAAAAAGATGCTCTAAAGAACATGATTCATAATATTCGCGATGATGTCTCCTCCGGTTTGAGCTTCGGCGCCTCGTTGCGTAAACACCCGAAATTTTTCGATGACTTGTTCTGCAGCCTGGTAGAAGCCGGGGAGCAGGCCGGTGCTCTCGAGACCATGCTCGACCGTATTGCCACCTACAAGGAAAAAACCGAAACCCTGAAGGCCAAGATCAAGAAGGCCATGACCTATCCCACGGCGGTTGTCTGTGTGGCCATTATTGTTACGGGTATTCTGCTGGTAAAAGTGGTGCCGGTTTTTGCGGAAACCTTCAGTAACTTTGGCGCCGACCTACCCGCCTTTACCCTGTTTGTAATGGGTATTTCAGATGCTGCACAGGAATGGTGGTTTATCTGGCTAGTATCTGTAATCGCTGCCTTTTTTGCTTTTAAGGAAGCCAAACGCAGATCGAAAAAATTTGACGCCTTTATCGACAAGTATTCGCTCAAAATACCTGTAGTAGGCAATATTCTCTATCAGGCCATTAACGCACGTTTTGCCCGCACCCTATCTACCACCTTTGCTGCCGGTGTTCCCCTTGTGGATGCACTGACGTCTGTCGCCGGGGCCTCGGGCAACGCCGTATATCGGGAGGCTATTCTTAAAGTGCGCGACGATGTTACCACCGGCTTGCAGCTCAACCACGCCATGCGCTCAACGGGTAGATTTCCGGTCATGATGTTACAGATGACCGCTATTGGCGAGGAGTCAGGTGCGCTTGATGAAATGTTGGAAAAAGCTGCTATCCACTACGAAGAGGCCGTCGATAACGCGGTGGATAACCTGACTACACTCCTAGAGCCCATGATTATGGCGGTGCTTGGGGTACTGGTAGGCGGCCTACTGATCGCTATGTACCTGCCAATCTTCAAGCTCGGCGCCGTTATTTAATGCCTTAAGGCCCAGAACTATGCCTGACTATCTGGGCCTGTCCCTCAGCATCATATTGCCCATCGCAATCATCTTTGGTTTGCTGGTGGGCAGTTTTCTGAATGTAGTGATCTATCGTCTGCCCCTACAGCTTTCCAGTGCCTGGAAACGGGATGCCATGGACTTTCTGGGCATGGATGCGCCGGAACCTCATCATATCAATATTGTCTTTCCCGCCTCTCACTGCGCTTCCTGCGGGGAAAAGGTCAAACCCTGGCAGAATATCCCCCTGCTCAGCTACCTGATTCTCAAAGGAAAGTGTGCGTACTGCGCATCACCCATTTCGATACAGTACCCCCTGATAGAGTTCATATGCGCATTGATGACTGCCTTTGTGGTCTACCATTTTGGACTCACATTTGAGGGCCTGTTGGTACTGCTATTCAGCTGGTCACTGCTGGCTCTTACCGGTATCGACTTTAACGAACAGTTACTGCCGGACAACATTACCCTGCCACTTCTCTGGCTGGGTCTGCTGGTAAACCTCAACAATACTTTTGCCAGTCTCGATAGCGCTGTGCTGGGGGCTGTTTTCGGATACCTGAGCCTGTGGTGGGTTTTCTGGTTGTTCAAACTGCTCACCGGCAAAGAGGGCATGGGCCATGGCGACTTCAAATTACTGGCGGCACTAGGCGCCTGGCTCGGCTGGCAACAGTTGCTTCTGATTATTCTGCTTTCTTCCATGGTAGGCGCTGTGATTGGCATTCTCTTAATCATGTTTACAGGCCGCGACAAGCAGATACCGATTCCTTTTGGCCCCTACCTGGCCGCGGCTGGCTGGATAGCCATGATGTGGGGTGAAGAACTCACCAACAACTACCTTTCGCTGTTCAACTACTAACCTATCCCAACCCCTGGCATGTCTGATAAAAAATTCCACGTTTTTACCGTAGGCCTGACCGGAGGTATTGGCAGCGGCAAAAGCGCCGTTGCCAATCAATTCAGAGCGTTAGGTATTGACGTGATCGATGCTGACCAGGCGGCTCGACAGGCGGTAGAAGTTGGCAGCGACACACTGAAAGCCATTGCGGATCATTTTGGTGAAGAAGCCTTGCTGAAAGACGGCTCCCTCAATCGCGCTTATTTACGCAAGCTGGTTTTTGATCACCCCCAACATCGTCAGTGGCTGGAGTCTCTGCTTCATCCCATTATCAGAGACCTCATCGATCAGGCTCTTCAGCGCGTCAACGGCCCCTACGCCATACTTGAGTCACCCCTGTTACTGGAAACAGACCAACACCTGCGCGTCGATAGAGTACTGGTGGTCGATGTTCCCGAGGCAGTGCAAATCCAGCGCGCCAGAGTGCGTGATGGCAGCAGTGAATCGCAGATTTTGGCTATCATGAAAAGCCAGCTGACCCGCGAGCAGAGGCTGTCGAGGGCGGACGATATTCTGGATAACAGTGGCCCACCTGGCGACCTGACTGATGCTGTTGCACAATTGCACAAGCAATACTTGAAACTGGCTGGGGAGCAACGATGACAAAAATGGTCAATTGTCCGGAATGCGGGAAACCCGTTGAATGGAAAGAGGAGTCCCTGTTTCGCCCTTTTTGCAGCAAACGTTGTCAGCAACTGGACTTTGGCGGCTGGGCTAACGAGAACTTCAGCATTCCCGGCGAAGAGGTTTACCTTGATGCCGAACAAGATGACAGTGGTCATCACTAGTCACGCAGGGTATTAGCGAGATATTTTAGCCACTACCGCCTCAATAATTGGCTGATTGGCTTCCGGAAACGCGTAATTTGCTAGCTGCTTTTTGCTGACCCAACACAACGGCTGCCCCTCGTTACCACTGGGAACCCCCGTAAATCTGTTCACACACCAAACATCCAGCAATACACACTTATCCGGGTAGTCGTGTCTAATTTCGATCAGGGGTTCAGCAGCCTCAACCCGGATAGCCAGTTCTTCCCAGACTTCTCTTTTCAGGGCATCAAACACGGCTTCTCCAGGTTCAACCTTACCGCCGGGAAACTCCCACAAACCACCCTGGTGAACATGGTCAGGACGCCGGGCTATCAGTATCTGGCCATCACCATCATCAATCACTGCCACGGCCACATGAACCGCGTCCATCAGGTACGGTATTCAGCATTGATGGTGACGTACTGGTGAGAAAAATCCATGGTCCAGACCGTTTCCTCGGCAGTGCCTCTGTGCAGGTCAATGGTAATCGCAATTTCTTCCTTGGCCATGACCGCCGCGCCCTGTTCTTCGGTATAACTATCGGCACGGCCACCATTTTTGGCAATCAGCACTTCATCGAGAAACACCTCAATGGCATCCACGTTGAGTTTTTCTATTCCAGCACGCCCAATGGCTGCCAGAATGCGCCCCCAGTTAGGGTCTGAGGCAAACAGCGCTGTTTTAACCAGTGGAGATTCAGCCATGGTGTACGCCACCGCCAGACATTCTTCTGTATCTACACCGCCAACTACGTTGACAGTGACAAACTTGGTGGCACCTTCACCGTCCTGAACAATTTGCTGTGCCAGGGAGATAAACAGGTTGTTGAGCGCCAGTTCAAAATGTTGCTGTTCTTCCAAAGACAGGTTTTGCCAGGCGATAGATGAAGCGCCTGTAGCAATCAGCATAGCGCAGTCATTGGTGGAGGTATCTCCATCGACGGTAATGCGATTAAAAGAACAATCCGCAGCATTGCCTACCAGGCTCTGCAACTGGTCGCGGTCAACTTTCATGTCCGTCGCAACGTAAGCGAGCATAGTGGCCATGTTGGGCTTGATCATCCCGGCACCCTTGGCGATGCCAGTAATGGTAACCACCCCGCCACCCAGTGGCAGCTTGACGCTTTCCCCTTTCGGGCGCGTATCAGTGGTCATAATCCCTTTCGCCGCCTGACCCCAACTGTCTTCAGACAGTGCTGCATGGGCCTCAGGCAAGGCCGCAAGAATTTTATCGACAGGCAGTGGCTCGCCAATCACCCCAGTAGAAAACGGTAAGACCGACTCAACAGGTACCCCACCGATGGTAGCCATCTGCTCGCACACTTGTAACGCATGAGCTCTACCCGACTCTCCCGTACCGGCATTGGCATTGCCCGTGTTGGTAACGAGATATCGACTGGGCATATCGACAATGTGAGACTTGGTTAGTTGTACCGGGGCGGCGCAGAAAGCATTTTTGGTGAAAACACCTGCCACGGCGCCACCTTTTGCCACCTCCATCACCACCAGGTCCTGTCGCCCGGGCTTTTTAATCCCCGCACTGGTCGTCCCCAACCGGAAGCCGGGCACGGGATGCATGATTGGAAAAACATCTTTTCCCACTGCCATGACACTATCTCTCAGACGTAAAAACAACAGCGCCGCGCCTTATTAGGGCACGGCTTTTTTATAATTAATCAGAGTCCTCTACCGGAGATCGGCAGCGGAAAAGTCCAGGGCCGTATTTAACTCTGAATTGAATGAAGGAACAATCTTAGCCTAGACGTCCATGGCATTGTTTGTATTTTTTGCCACTGCCGCAGGGACAGGGGTCATTGCGCCCGACCTTGCGACCCTCCCGCACAAATGGTTGTGGATTATTGCCCTGTTGCGGCTGAGCTTCACCACCGAGTGCGGAGACTTCTTCATGCTGCATCTGCAATTGTTGCCGCTTCTGCTCCTCCAACTGGCGCGCCTCCATGGCAGCAACTTCTTCCGGACTGCGCACCTGAACACGACTCAGGAAACGAACGGTATCCAGCTTAATGGATTCCAACATCTGCTGGAAAAGCTCGAAAGATTCCCGCTTGTACTCCTGGCGGGGGTTTTTCTGGGCATAGGCACGCAGACCAATCCCCTGACGCAAATGATCCATGTTTGACAGGTGCTCCGTCCAGAGGGTATCCAGAACCTGCAGCATCACCTGTCGCTCAATGACGCGAATATCTGCACCCAGGGTTTCACACTTCTGCTGATACGCTTCGTTAGCCGCCTCGTGAATTCGCGTGCGCAACCCCTCCTCATGTAAACGATTATCTTCAGCAAGCCACGTCTGAATAGGCAAC
>JALRJN010000053.1 GCA_023261185.1 Porticoccus sp. | reverse complement strand
CTACAGACATAAAAATAGACAAAGTATTTATCGGTAGTTGTACTAATGGTAGAATCGAAGATTTAAGAGAAGCAGCAAAAATTTTAAAAGATAAAAAAGTATCGTCACATGTTAATGCTATCGTAGTTCCAGGTTCAGGCTTAGTAAAAGAACAAGCGGAGCAAGAAGGATTAGATAAAATTTTTGTTAATTCAGGCTTCGAATGGAGAGAACCAGGCTGTTCTATGTGTCTGGCAATGAATGCAGACCGCCTGGGGGCGGGGGAGCATTGTGCCTCTACCTCCAACCGCAACTTTGAAGGTCGTCAGGGCAATGGTGGCCGTACCCATCTGGTGAGTCCTGCCATGGCTGCTGCTGCGGCGATTGCCGGTCATATTACCGACGTACGCGCGCTGGATTGAGGAGATTACCGTGAAAGCATTTACCGTACACAAAGGGCTGGTGGCGCCCATGGATCGCGCCAATGTCGACACCGATATGATCATTCCCAAGCAGTTCCTTAAGTCCATTAAGCGCAGCGGTTTCGGCCCGAATCTGTTTGATGAGCTGCGTTACCTGGATGAAGGTAGCCCCGGTCAGGATTGCACTGCGCGCCCGTTGAACCCGGATTTTCCACTCAACTGGCCTCGCTATGCTGGCGCTTCGGTGCTGCTGGCGAGGGAAAATTTCGGTTGTGGTTCCAGCCGCGAGCATGCTCCCTGGGCCCTGGATGACTACGGCTTCCGCGCCGTGATCGCTCCCAGCTTTGCCGACATTTTCTTTAATAACTGCTTTAAGAATGGGTTGCTTCCTATTGTTTTTGAAGAAAAAATAGTCGACAAGTTGTTTGAAGAGGCAGAGGCTGCTGAGGGTTATGAGCTGACTGTCGATCTGCCTCGTCAGGTGGTCGTCAAGCCGGATGGAGAAGAACTCCCCTTTGAAGTTGATGCGTTCCGCAAGCACTGCCTGCTGGAAGGTCTGGATGAAATCGGCCTGACCCTTAAGGAAGCTGATGCCATTCGCGCTTTTGAAGCGGGTCACGGTAAAGCCAACCCCTGGCTTTACCATGCCATTAAGTAGGGAATAAAAAATTATGAGTAAGCAAGTACTGATACTTAAAGGCGATCACATTGGGCCGGAAATTGTCGATGAGTCGCTCAAGGTACTACGTAAAGTGGATGAGCAGTTTGGTCTGGAGCTGGTCTTTGAAGAGGGCCTGCTGGGCGGCGCTGCCTGTGATGCTGTGGGTGAACCTTGTCCCGATGAAACTCTGGAAAAAGCCCGTCGCAGCGATGCGATTCTGATGGGTTCCGTGGGTGGACCCGAGTGGGACGGCCTGGAACGCCACCTTCGTCCGGAAAAAGGGTTGTTGAAGCTGCGCTCCGGGTTGGAATTATTCGGCAACCTGCGTCCAGCCATTCTTTACCCGCAGTTGGCTGAGGCATCGTCTCTTAAGCCCGAGATTGTTGCCGGCCTGGACATTCTGATCGTGCGTGAATTGACCGGTGGCATCTATTTTGGTGAGCCTCGGGGTATTCGCGTTCTGGAGAATGGTGAGCGCGAGGGCTATAACACCTACAAGTATTCCGAATCGGAAATTCGTCGCATAGGCAAGGTGGCTTTTGAGGCCGCCATGGTGCGGGACCGCCGGGTCTGCTCGGTTGACAAGGCCAATGTGCTGGAAGCCACCGTATTGTGGCGGGAGATCATGGAAGAGGTGGCCAAAGATTACCCCGAGGTCGAGCTGAGCCACATGTATGTGGACAACGCCGCTATGCAGCTTGTGAAAGCGCCGAAGCAATTTGATGTGATGGTCACCGGTAATATGTTTGGTGACATCCTGTCAGATGCCGCTGCCATGCTCACTGGGTCTATCGGCATGCTGCCTTCAGCGGCGCTGGACAAGAATGGCAAGGGGCTTTACGAACCCTGCCATGGCTCTGCCCCGGACATTTCCGGCCAGGGTCTCGCGAACCCGCTGGCGACGATCCTGTCAGCGGCGATGATGCTACGCTATTCCCTGAATGCACCGGATGCGGCAGTTGCCATTGAGGAGGCTGTGAGCCGGGTGCTGGATCAGGGACTGCGTACCCCGGATATCCATACAGAGGGAACCCGCAAGGTCAGTACTTCTGAAATGGGCGATGCCGTGTTGGCTGCGCTTTGATCGCAATACAAGATAGTCTTTAAACAGGTTTTTAATAGGTCAAATTTCATGAAAAAAGTAGGTTTTGTCGGTTGGCGCGGTATGGTTGGCTCTGTCTTGATGGAGCGCATGCAGCAGGAAAAGGACTTTGCAGATATCGAGCCCATCTTTTTCACTACCTCGCAGATGGGGCAGCCAGGCCCGGATGTGGGTGTTGAAGTTCCGCCGTTGCTGGATGCCAGGGATATCGCATCTCTGTCTCAAATGGACATTATTGTTACTTGTCAGGGTGGCGACTACACCAAGGCGGTTTACCCGGAATTGAGAAACTCTGGCTGGGATGGCTACTGGATAGATGCGGCTTCGGCTTTGCGTATGGCCGATGATGCTCTGATCGTGCTCGACCCGGTGAATCTCAATGTCATCAAAGATGGCATAGCCAGCGGGGTTAAAAATTATATCGGCGGTAACTGCACGGTCAGCCTGATGTTGATGGCCATGGGCGGCCTTTTTAATAAGGGGTTGGTGGAGTGGACCTCCGCTATGACCTATCAGGCGGCATCGGGTGCGGGTGCACAGAATATGCGCGAACTGATTGCCCAGATGGGAGCTATTGAAAAATCCGTGGCTGCCGAATTGGCCGACCCCGCCTCTGCGATACTGGACATCGATCGCAAGGTGGTTGCAGCCATGCGTGGTGACAGTTTCCCCACCGAGAACTTTGGCGCGCCCTTGGGTGGCAGCCTCTTGCCCTGGATTGATGTGCAGCTGGAAAGCGGCCAGAGCAAGGAAGAATGGAAAGGGCAGGCCGAGACCAACAAGATCCTTGGTCGAAGCGGTGATACGCTGATTCCCGTGGACGGTATCTGTGTGCGCATTGGCGCCATGCGCTGTCACAGCCAGGCGTTGACCGTCAAACTGACGCAGGATGTTCCCCTGGATGAAATCGAGTGCATGCTTGCTGAGTCCAACGACTGGGTAAGGGTGGTTCCCAATGACCGCGCCGTTACCCTCAAGGAGTTGACCCCCGCGGCAGTGACCGGTCATCTGCATGTGCCGATAGGTCGCTTGCGCAAGATGAACATGGGAAATCAATATCTGTCTGCTTTCACCGTGGGTGATCAACTGCTGTGGGGTGCGGCGGAACCTTTGCGGCGGATGCTGAGAATACTCCTGGAAAGCTAGCGGGCCCGATTTCCATCAAAAATGCCACTTCACGTTATGCGTAGTCGTGGCATTTTTGTGCGACTGGTCATAAATCCTTATGAAGGTCCGGTCATTTTGTTTGTTTTTAACGATACTAGCGGTTGAACAATTCTGTTGACTCATAAATACTTGCAGCAACAACCTCAGATCATGTAAATGGTTTTTTGTGTGCCGATGATGCTGACTGCAGGTCATTAGTTCACAGCAAAACAGGGAATATCGTATGAAGTTTCGTCACTTGACCTTGGCTGCCGGATTTCTCGGTGCGGTTATCACCAATCATGCGTTCGCAGTGGGGTTGGGAGAAATTACCCTTAACTCCGCCCTCAATGAGCCGCTGGATGCAGAAATTGAGCTTCTCAATATCGGTGAGTTGACCGAACTGGAAATGCTTGCAGGTCTCGGCTCACAGACGGACTTTGACTCTGCCGGTGTTGAACGACTTTTCCTTCTGACTGATTTGCGTTTTGAGGTCAATATCTCTGACAAGGGCAACCCGGTCATTCAGGTGTCATCAAAAAGGCCTATCCGTGAGCCCTATCTGGACTTCCTGGTGGAGCTGGATTGGCCGGCAGGACGCTTGTTGCGAGAGTACACACTGTTACTGGATATGCCGCTATACGCGACGGAGAAGCCTGTAGCAAAAAAGATTGAGGCTGCGAGCTCAGGCGCGCAGCCTACGGCAACATCACCTGCCGGGCCCAGTACCCCGGTACCTGCTAGTGCGACGGCCTCCCCGGCACTGGCCATTAGTGACGATGAATACCAGGTTGCCAGTGGCGACACGGTATGGGCTATAGCCTCAAAAATCCGGCCTCAGGGTGCGACCATGTCGCAAACCATGGCTGCAATCAAACAAGCAAATCCCGATGCGTTTATCGGTGGCAATATCAATCTGCTGAAAAAAGGCGCAGTACTTCGCCTTCCTGAAGGCAGTGATATTCAGGCGTTATCCGCAGCAGACAGCGCTACTGAGCTAGCGACTGTTGAATCTGCAGCTGAAGCTACACAGGCACCGGTGCTGGACGCAACCCCTTCTACTCAGAGCAGAGATGTAGACGAAACCTCCGGTGAAGGACGCCTGAAACTGGCTGCCTTGGGTGCAGACGAAGCATTATCTGCCGCAAGTGCCGGAGAAGATGCGGAGGATGGCTCGGAAGGCACCTCTGTTGGTGCAGGAGCTGATCTGGACGTTGCTCGTGAAGAGCTTGATAGAGCGACTCGTGAAAATGCGGAGCTGAGAGAACGCATTGCCATGCTCGAAGAGCAGCTTTCCACCAATGAGCGCCTGCTGGAAATTCAGGACGATTCCATGCGGGCAAGCCAGGTGGCAACGCTGGTTGAGCCTGATGGGATAGAGCCCGAGAGTGACACAGCCGAGCAGGCCACCGCTTCTGAAGCTACCGAAGAAGAAACACCTGCATCTGCTGTTGCGGCAAAAGCTGATACTGCTTCCAGTGAAGAGGTTGCTGCAGAAGCTGAGAAGAGCAAACCAGCAAAACAGGATAAAGGCTTCGATATTTCTGCGTGGATGGACTACCTGCTCTATCCCGCGATTGCTCTATTAGCGTTGCTGCTAGCTGTGTTGATGTTGTTCAGAAACCGTAAGTCGGACGACGAAACTACTGACGAGCTATCCCTGCAAACGCTGGCTAATAAAGACGAGCCGTTGGTTGCGGAAGAAATAGATGATGAGACGCAGCTCAGCGATAGCGATAAAGAGTACATTGCAGAGTTAGCTGAAGACCTTGATGAAGAAGGTCTGCAGGATCTGGAAGACATTGAAGAACTCGATGAGCTGTGGCTGGAGGATGGCGAAGGCGTCGATCCCAAAGGTGAAGCCGACATCTACATGTCACTAGGCAATTACACCCAGGCAGAGAATATTCTCAAGGGTGCCATTGAGCAGGATCCACAGGACACGGCCTTGCGCTTGAAATTGCTGGAAGTCCACGTCAATGCTAATGATCCTGATGCCTTTGCTGAACAGTACCAGCAGTTGCTGGCACTGAATGACCCTGAGGCTGAAGCCAAGGCGGTAGCTTTAAGGGCTGAGTTGATCCCCGAAACAAGCTTTGAAGAACCCGAGAACGTTTCCGAATCCCCCGAAGTGGCTGAACTTTCTGCCGTTCAGGAAGAAGAGAGTGATTTTGTAGAGCCATCCCTGGACTTCGATCTGGGCGATGTGTCACCGGATTCCATCCCTGAAGCTCTGGAAGAGCCAGCGGCAGAAGCTGAGCCAGCCGTAGCGTCGGGAGAAGAACCTGAACTGGAGATGCCGGAAGAATTTGACCTCGGAGCAGAAACACTCGAAGAAAGCCGTGAAGAGATCCTCGAGGAAGCCCCCGAAGCGCCTGAAGAAACCGCAGATTCGGACTTTGATCTCGACCTTGATCTGGAAGACGTCGACCTGGATTCACTGTCCACTGAAATCGACGAGGAGATGCTTGATGTCGATTTGGGTGAAGTGGAAGCTGAACCCGAAGCGCCTGTGGTTGCAGCTGAAGAAAGCTTTGTAGCACCAGATGTACTGGAAGAACAAACACTCGAAGAGCTGGAAGATTCTATTTTATCTGGCGCTGATGATGAGGAGGACGCCCAGAGTCTGGATGATGAGCTCAAAGCGTTTGGTGACGAAGATGAGTGCGACACCAAGCTGGTTCTGGCAGAGACTTATATGGACATGGGTGACCCTGAAAACGCTCGTGATCTGCTAAATGAAGTGATTGCAGAGGGTACTGATGAGCAGATACAAAAGGCTCGCAATCTGCTTGAAACAGTGACCTGACAATTATGACCCAGGGGAAACCCTGGGAGTATTTGCCCAACGGCCTGGTGCCTGAGGGTGAAGTACTTCCAGAAGGTGTAAAACGCATCGCTGCTGCCGTCGAATACGACGGCAGCGCTTTTTGTGGCTGGCAACGTCAGACCCATAGTCCCAGTGTTCAGTTTCATGTTGAGGCGGCGTTGACCCAGGTGGCCAACGAACGTATCACTGTCGCTTGCGCCGGCCGAACAGATACGGGTGTGCACGCGACTAACCAAGTGATTCATTTTGATACCCGGGCTGATCGTAATCCAAGAAACTGGGTGTTGGGCGTCAATGCCAATCTTCCGTTTGGTATTCGTTTGCACTGGGCAGAGGAGAAATCTCCACTGTTCCACGCCCGCTTTGCAGCCAGAGCCAGAACCTATCGCTACCTGATTGTTAACCAACCACAGCGTTCAGCGCTTTTTTACCACTGGTTGACCTGGGAAAAGCGACCACTCGATGAAGTGCAGATGCATCGTGCAGCCCAACTCTTACTGGGTGAGCGAGACTTCAGCTCATTCAGGGCCGCGGGTTGCCAGTCCAATACGCCAAACCGGAATGTCCACGCCGCAAAGGTCTGGCGTCAAGGTGACCTGGTTATTCTGGAAATTACGGCAAACGCTTTTCTACATCACATGGTCAGAAATATTGTTGGGGCACTACTTTGTGTAGGGAGAGGCGATTACGCATATACATGGCCTGGAGAGCTATTGGCTCTCTGCGATCGCACCGAGGCACCACCAACAGCCGCTCCCAATGGTTTATATCTGGTTGGTGTGAACTATCCAGATGAATTTGACGTACCAGTATTTAAGCCTGGGCCTCAGTTTATCAATCAAGAATAGGCGGGTAAGGCAATAGGCGGAATGACCCCTTTTTGCTACAATCCGCACCCTCGCTACTGGAAGCTGCTGTGAAACGAACACGCGTAAAAATCTGCGGTATTACAAGGCATGAGGATGCCATTGTAGCTGCAGAGGCCGGTGCTGATGCCATTGGCCTGGTGTTCTATTCAAAAAGCCCCCGTTTTGTGGACTATACAAGAGCGGCGTTGATTGCCAGCGCAGTGGGTCCGTTTGTGACGACGGTGGGTCTATTTGTCAATGCTGCGGCTGAAGAGGTTGATAGGGCGATACGTGCTGTTGACCTGCAATTGTTGCAGTTTCACGGGGATGAGGATGATGCCTATTGCCGCCAGTTTGGCAGGCCTTATATCAAGGCAATCCGCATGGCGCCGGGAATTGACTTGCCGGCAATCGTGGCTAGTTTTCCCGGTGCGTGCGGCTTTCTGGTAGATGCCTGGCACAAAGATAAATATGGCGGTACCGGTGAACGTTTTGAATGGCAAAGGTTGCCCAAAACGGTGGACTTTCCACTGATTCTGGCTGGCGGCCTGGGACCGGAGAATGTTGCTGATGCCGTGGCGCAGGTTAACCCTTATGGTGTGGATGTCAGCGGAGGTGTGGAAGATGCACCTGGGGTGAAATCCTCACAACGTATTCAACAGTTTATTGCCCGGGCTAATGCCGGGTGAGTTTAGGAGAGCCCAGTGAACGAGAAAATCAAAGTGGATTTTAATCATATGCCAGACGCCCGGGGGCACTTTGGCCCCTATGGTGGGCGTTTTGTCTCCGAGACGCTGATTTATGCTCTGGATGAGCTGGAAAAAATTTATCGCAACCTCAAGGATGACCCCGAGTTCCAAGCGCAGTTTGATTACGATTTGGCGCATTATGTTGGCAGGCCCTCACCTCTGTATCTCGCTGAACGCTGGACCCGTGAGACGGGTGGGGCGCAGCTGTACCTGAAGCGAGAAGATCTAAATCACACTGGAGCCCACAAGATAAATAACACCATTGGTCAGGCGCTGTTGGCCAAGCACACAGGAAAAAAACGTGTGATCGCGGAAACTGGTGCCGGCCAGCACGGAGTTGCCACGGCAACTGTTGCGGCTCGGCTGGGCCTTGAGTGCCACGTTTTTATGGGCGAAGAGGATGTTCACCGCCAGTCCCTGAACGTTTACCGTATGAAGCTGCTGGGTGCGACGGTTATTCCCGTGACATCCGGTTCAAAAACGCTGAAAGATGCGATGAACGAGGCCATGCGCGATTGGGTAACCAATGTGGACAACACCTTCTACATTATTGGCACCTGTGCGGGCCCTCATCCATACCCCAAACTGGTTCGTAACTTCCAGTCCGTCATCGGTCGGGAAGCGCGTCAGCAGTCGCTGGATCAGGCAGGGAAGTTGCCCGATGCCCTGGTGGCTTGTGTTGGTGGCGGCTCCAATGCGATTGGTCTGTTCCACCCCTTCCTTGAGGACGAGTCGGTCAGAATGTACGGCGTCGAGGCGGGCGGCTTTGGCGTGGCGACAGGTAAGCATGCTGCACCGTTAAATGATGGCATACCGGGCGTACTACACGGTAACCGTACGTATCTGATGGAAGATGAGAATGGTCAGATTATTGAAACCCATTCCATCTCCGCCGGGTTGGATTACCCTGGCGTGGGTCCAGAGCATGCCTGGCTAAAAGATATTGGCCGGGTTAATTACGTTGCCATTGATGACGATGAAGCCATGGATGCGTTCCGTCGCCTGACCAAGGTGGAGGGCATCATGCCTGCCCTGGAATCCAGTCATGCCGTGGCCTATGCAGAAAAGCTGGCCCGCCAGATGGATCCTGACCAGATGATCGTGGTTAACCTGTCCGGTCGCGGTGACAAGGATATCCTCACCGTGGCAGAAATCGATGGCATCACGGTTTGATACTCGCGGCAATCACAAGAATTATTGGAAGTAACTGAGTGAACAGAATAAGTAAACGCTTTGAGAGTCTTAGAAAACAGGGCCGCAAGGCACTGGTACCCTATGTGGTTTCGGGTGATCCGGCAAAAGGAGTTACGTTGCCGGTAATGCATGCACTGGTGGAGAGCGGGGCGGACATCATTGAGCTTGGCGTGCCGTTTTCTGACCCCAATGCTGAAGGCCCGGTAATTCAGAGGGCACACGAACGTGCCCTGGCCCACGGCAGCAGCCTTCGTGATGCGCTGGCCCAGGTTAAACAATTCCGCGAAACTGACACAGAAACCCCGGTGTTGCTGATGGGCTATGCGAATCCCATTGAGCGTATGGGCTACGAAACCTTTATCGCTGCTGCACTTGATGCAGGTGTGGACGGGGTGCTGACGGTGGACCTGCCGCCAGAAGAAGCTCAGGAGTTCAATCAGCATCTCAGTGAAGCCGGTATTGAGAATATCTTTTTGTTGGCACCTACCAGCAGTCACGAACGTCAGAAAATGGTGACCTCGATGGCGGGCGGGTTTATCTATTATGTGTCACTGAAAGGAGTGACGGGGGCCGGACATCTGGATGTGGTTTCGGTGCAGGAGCACGTCGACCATATCCGTTCATTGACTGAGCTGCCGGTATGTGTAGGATTTGGCATCAAAGACGGCGCTTCGGCACGTGCTGTTGCGGACCTCTCCGATGGAGCTGTGGTCGGCAGTGTGCTGGTTAACCGAATGGCTGAACTTGCTGAGTCTGGCGAAGTTGACCCGTTAGTTTATGCTAAAGGGGTATCAGCGTTGATTGCAGAGATGCGTCAGGCTCTGGATAACTAACGGAATTGACTATGAGCTGGTTGGAAAAAATTCGTCCGAAAGGACCTGCAACCCAGAAGAAAGATCGCACCCAGAGTGTTCCTGAAGGGCTGTGGAAAAAATGTCCAAAGTGCAGTGCGCCACTCTATCGCCCTGAGCTGGAAAAAAACCTCGATGTCTGCCCTAAGTGTGATCACCATCTGCGTATTGGTGCCCGCCGCCGTCTCGACTTTTTTCTCGATGAAGACGGTCGCGAGGAGCTGGCAACAGAGGTAAAACCCATTGATCGTCTGAAGTTCAAGGATGTCCGCAAGTATAAGGATCGACTCGCCGATGCCCAGAAAGCGACTGGTGAAGACGACGCGCTGGTTGCCATGAAAGGGACCCTCAAGGGGATGCCGGTTGTTGCGGTGGCCTTTGAATTCGCCTTCCATGGCGGCTCCATGGGTTATGTGGTGGGTGAGCGCTTTACCCGTGCCGCCCAGGTGGCGTTGGCAGAGGGGATCCCGTTGGTGTGCTTTTCGGCTACCGGCGGTGCACGCATGCAGGAAGCGCTGATTTCTCTGATGCAAATGGCCAAAACCAGTGCCATCATCGAAAAGCTGAAAGCTCAGGGAACACCTTACATCTCGGTAATGACTGACCCCGTTTATGGTGGCGTGTCTGCCAGCCTTGCTTTACTGGGTGACATTAATGCGGCCGAACCTGGTTCGCGTGCCGGTTTCGCCGGGCCTAATATTATCGAACAGACAATCCGCCAGCGCTTGCCAAAAGGGTTTCAGCGTGCAGAGTTCCTATTGGAGCATGGTGCCATCGACCTGATTATTCCGCGTCCGCAAATGCGCGATACCATCGCCTCGTTATTGTCCAAATTTACCAATACCCCGGAACCCGTCAGCATAGATGCTCCCTCGTTCACTGAGTGAATGGCTGGGCTTGCTGCAACAGCGACACCCCACTGAAATAGAGCTTGGGTTGTCGCGTGTCGGGCGCGTTGCCCGTGATTTACAGTGTCTGTCCCCTGCAAAAAACACCGTGACCATCACCGGTACCAATGGCAAGGGCTCCTGTGTCGCTGCGTTACAGGCCCTGTTGATGGATCAGGGCTATCGAGTGGGTTGTTACACCTCTCCCCACCTTATTGATTACAACGAACGCATAGTCATTCAAGGTGAACAGGCTTCGGATGAGGCAATCTGTCAGGCTTTTCAGCGTATAGAAGAGGCGCGTGGTGACACAAGCCTAACCTACTTTGAATTCGGTACTCTCGCGGCGCTGATACTGATGTCCGAAGCCGAGCTGGATGTGGCCATTCTTGAAGTGGGGCTGGGTGGCAGGCTTGATGCGGTCAATATTGTTGATGCCGGCATCGCGATTGTGACCAGTATTGCTCTCGACCATCAGGACTGGCTGGGCGATGACCTTGATAGGATAGGGGCAGAGAAGGCCGCCATTGCCCGACCCGGACGCCCCTTGTTGTGTGGGGATGACTTTCCGGTTGAAGGTATCGTTCGCACAGCCGCTGATATTGGTGCGACACTTCTCGTCAATGACCGCGATTTTTCACTCGGCCAATTTCAATCGGTCCCCGATCATCGCTTGCCCGCCAACAGTGTGGCCTGTGCCCTGCAGGCCACCCATATGATTACCGGATTGCCGGCGAGTGATATCAGCACCCAGCCTTTGTCCCTGGTGCAGGTCCCGGGCCGTTTTCAGGAAGCAAGTGTTGCAGGGGTGCCGGTTATTCTCGATGTGGCACACAACCCTCAGGCCGCCGGGTTGCTTGCTGAGCGATTAGTGCCCCAGAAGGGACGCCTGCTCGCTGTGGTTGGCATGATGGCCGACAAGGATATTATTGGGACACTGCAGCCGATGATTCCACTGGTCAGAGCATGGTTTCCCTGCAGCATCCCTGAACAGTTACGAGCCGCCACGGAGGGAAACATAGAAGCATTGTTGTACAATGCGGGAGCTGCTGCCAATGGCGAGGTATACTGTTGTTCTTCGCCGCTGTCTGCGTTTGAAAAGGCGTTGCAGCACGCTGGAGAAGGTGACAGGGTAGTGGTGTTTGGCTCCTTTTTTACTGTGGGCCCGATACTGGAACACATACAATCTTCCTGAGAAGGAATGGCTTGTGCTGACAGAAAATGTAAAACAGAGAATTGTCGGTGGTTTTGTCCTGTTGGCATTGCTGCTTATTTTATTTGCCGTGCTGTTCGACTTCTCCGATTCGCCCCAAGTCGACACCACCAGCCGTATTCCACCCAAGCCGGCGATCGCGCCAGTTACCGTTCCAGAACCCCAGCGCCCGGTTGATATTGATCCAGCTCCCGCTCCCGAAGAGGCCTTTCAGCTGGGCGTGGAGAGTGCCGAACAGGCCGAGCCCATCACTATTTCACCCCCCACTCTGACAGAGAAAGGTCTGCCCGAATCATGGGTTTTACAAGTGGGAAGTTTCCGTGATTCCGATCGGGCACAGACTCTTGTCAAGCAGTTGCAAGCCGATGGCTATGACGCGTTTGTCCAGCAGCAGCGTCATAACGACAGTCAGCTAAACAGGGTTTTTGTTGGCCCCAACGTATTGAAAGAAAAACTCCTGCAGGAAAAGGCTGTGATTGATAAAAAATACAGCCTCAATGCGCTGCTGGTGCATTTTGAACCCTGACCTCAAAGTGGTGCTCTGTTACACTTTGTCGCTGTTTTCGTGAGGTTTGATCATGAATTGGGCTGACTGGGCCATCATCGCAATCCTGAGTTTATCGGCGATCATCAGTTTGGTGCGCGGATTTGTGAAAGAGGCCATGTCGCTACTGATCTGGTTAGCGGCGGCGGTGATCGCATCGATTTTTCATGATGAACTCGCCAGTTGGATGGAACAGCTCATTACCACGCCATCTTTGCGTATGCTGGCTGCCTGGGTAACGCTGTTTATTGCCGTGTTGATTGTCGGTGGTATCTGTAATTATCTGCTGGGCAAACTTGTAGAAGCGACAGGACTCAGCGGCACAGACCGCCTGATGGGATTGTTGTTTGGTGTGACCCGCGGAGTCGTCATTGTCATGGCGGTGTTGATTATTCTGACGGAAATGTTGCCGGTCAAACAGGATTTGTGGTGGCAACAGTCCGTGATGATTTCGTTTTTTATGCAATTTGAAGACTGGGCCAGGGATACCGGCGCGGCGGTACTGAACTTTTTAAAGAATTTGCTCTGAACGCAATAAAAACAGCTTGGTAAACGACGGTTATAGAGGTTGCCTGACCCATGTGTGGTGTAGTCGGAATTTTTGGTAGAAGTGATGTCAAACTGCAGCTCTATGATGCATTGACCATGTTGCAACATCGTGGACAGGATGCCGCAGGCATCATGACTTGTGTGGGTGGACGCCTTAACCAGCGTAAAGGCGTTGGACTTGTTAAGGATGTGTTTCACACGCGCCATATGGCCGAGTTGGAAGGCAATATGGGCATCGGGCATGTGCGTTACCCGACGGCAGGGAGTTCGGGCCCGGCTTTGGCGCAGCCTTTTTATGTGAATTCTCCCTACGGAATCTGCATGGCCCACAACGGCAACCTGACCAATACAGAAGAGTTGCTGGAGCACTTGTTCAAGTCGGACCTGCGCCACATCAATACGGATTCCGACTCAGAGGCACTGCTCAATGTGTTTGCCCACGAGTTGCATTTGCTGGGCAAACTTAAGCCGACCCCGGACGATATTTTCGAGTCCGTTAGGCGCGTGCATCGCCGCTGTCGAGGCGCCTACGCTGTGGTGGGTATGATTGCCAATTACGGTATGGTTGCATTCCGTGATCCCTTCGGTATTCGCCCGCTGGTTTTTGGCAAGCGCCAGACAGACAACGGTACTGAATACATGGTTGCGTCTGAAAGTGTTGCGCTGGATGTGCTGGGCTTTCAGGTGGAGCGCGATCTTGCTCCGGGAGAGGCGTTATACGTGGATGAGAGCGGTGAGCTGCACTTGCATCAGTGTGTGGAAAACCCCCGCCTGACCCCGTGCATTTTTGAGCATGTGTACTTTGCACGCCCGGATTCAATTATCGATAGTATCTCGGTTTACAAATGCCGGTTGCGCATGGGTGAGCACCTGGCTGAAAAAATCCTGAGATGTTACCCGGACCACGACATTGATGTGGTGATCCCAATTCCCGATACCAGTCGTGTGGCGGCCCAGTCGATTGCGGAACATCTGAACGTCAAATTCCGGGAAGGCTTTATGAAGAACCGCTATATCGGGCGGACTTTTATTATGCCTGGCCAGAAAGAACGCAAGAAATCTGTGCGCCAGAAACTGAACGCGGTGAAGTTGGAATTCAAGGGCAAAAACGTGCTGCTGGTGGATGATTCCATTGTCAGAGGCACCACATCCCGGGAAATTATTCAGATGGCCAGAGACGCTGGTGCGAGCAAAGTGTATATGGCGTCTGCCGCTCCAGCGGTGCGCTACCCGAATGTTTACGGCATCGATATGCCGTCTGCTGGCGAGCTCATTGCCCACAACCGCACCGAGAAAGAGATTGCTGAGCTGATCGGTGCCGATTGCCTGATTTACCAGGATCTAGAAGATCTTGTGGCCAGTGCCTCCGAGGGTAACGCCAGCATCGAGAAGTTCGACTGCGCGGTATTTGATGGTAATTATGTGACAGGCGATGTCGATGGCCTCTATCTCACCAAGCTCGATGCGCAGCGTAATGACCAGGCGAAAAGTAATAATAAACGCTCTACCAGTCCCGGCAATGGTGAAGTGATTGGGTTACACAACCCCGGTGGTGAGGCAGAGTACCGGCAATGACAGAACAATACGATGACGACCCACTTTTTGGTGCAGCGCTGGATACGCTGGCTATCAGGGCGGGACATTTGCGCACAGCCGAAGGTGAACACGGCGAACCACTGTTCCTCACCTCGAGTTATGTCTTCGCCAATGCAGCCGAGGCGGCGGCTCGGTTTTCCGGCGAGCAAAGTGGCAACGTCTATTCACGTTACACCAACCCGACGGTGCGTAATTTTGAGGTTCGTATCGCCGCCCTGGAAGGGGCGGAACAGGCAGTGGCTACATCATCCGGTATGGCCGCCATTCTCAGTACCTGTATTGCCCTGCTAAAAGCCGGGGACCACGTACTGTGTTCCAGAGATGTGTTTGGTACCACAACGGTATTGATGGAAAAGTATTTGGGTAAATTCGGCGTGCAGAGCTCGTTTGTCCCTGTCACCGATCTTGAGCAATGGCGAGAGGCATTGCGCCCGGAAACAAAATTGCTGTTTCTGGAAACCCCGTCAAACCCCCTGTGTGAAATTGCCGATATCAAAAAGCTGGCGGCGCTGGCTCATGAGCATGGTGCGCTGCTGGTGGTAGATAACTGTTTATGTACCCCGGCGTTGCAACAGCCATTGGCGCTGGGTGCCGACCTGGTGGTCCACTCTGTCACCAAATATCTCGACGGCCAGGGCCGCTGTCTGGGTGGTGTGGTGTGTGGCCGCAGTGAACTGGTCAATGAAGTGCTGGCATTTATTCGTAGCGCTGGTCCCACCATGAGCGCCTTCAATGCCTGGGTATTTCTAAAAGGCCTGGAAACACTGCGCTTGCGTATGGATGCCCATTCAGCGAATGCCATGTCTCTGGCGCTCTGGCTACAACAACAGCCGGCAGTAGAAAAGGTATTTTATGCCGGACTGCCTGATCACCCGGGTCATGAGCTTGCTACAGAACAACAGCGCAGTTTTGGCGGTGTACTGTCATTTCGAGTTAAAGGTGGTCGTGAGCAGGCTTGGCGGGTGATCGACAGCACAAGAATTCTGTCACTTACCGCCAACCTAGGTGATGCCAAGACCACTATCGTTCACCCTGCGACGACCACCCACGGTCGCCTTAGCGACGAGCAGAAAGCAGCGTCGGGAATTACTGAAAATCTGATCCGTATCGCAGTCGGTCTCGAGGATATAGAGGATATTAAAGCCGACTTGAAGCGCGGCCTAGATTCTCTCTGAACAAGAGAGGCTAACAAACGGCCCGCAGTGATTTTCACAGGGGATGAGGCCTCTATGCAAAAGGTAGTAGACAGACTCGTCGCGGATATTGGTACCGTGCTGATCGGCAAGGAAGAACAGATCAGACTGGCTCTGGCCTGCCTGTTTGCCCGGGGCCATCTACTGATCGAAGACCTGCCGGGAATGGGTAAAACCACCCTGGCACAGGCTTTAGCCAGAGTTCTTGGCCTCTCCTACAACCGCATTCAATTCACCAGCGATCTGTTGCCGGCGGATATTCTCGGTGTGTCGGTCTATGATCGCGAGCGCAGCTTGTTTGAATTCCACCCGGGCCCGGTGTTTAACCAGTTATTGCTGGCGGATGAGATCAATCGCACCACGCCTAAAACCCAGAGCGCGCTACTTGAGGCTATGGCGGAAGGGCAGGTTACCGTCGAAGGCGAGACCAGGCCGTTGCCGACACCTTTTTTCGTGATCGCTACCCAGAACCCGGTAAGCCAGTCGGGTACCTATCCGTTACCCGAGTCGCAACTGGACCGATTTTTAATGCGTATTGAGCTGGGTTACCCGGACCCGGCCTCAGAAAGGCTGTTGCTGAGCGGGACAGATCCACGTCTGCGGCTGGTGGATATGAAGCCCTTACTTAATCCCGATCAGCTGCTGAAGATCCAGCAGCAGGTCAATCTCGTTAAAGCCTCCGAAAGTCTGGTGGATTATCTTCAGCGGTTGGCGCAATACACTCGTGATGAAGCCGTGTTTCAGAGCGGGCTTTCCCCGCGGGGAACCCTGGCAACACTGCAATGTGCACGCGCCTGGGCGCTGATTCAGGCACGTCAGTACGTGATTCCGGAGGATGTGCAGGCAGTATTCCCGACTGTTGCTGGGCACCGTTTACGCGGTGCCGGTGAATTTTCGGGGCATGACAGTGGCCTGCTGGTGCAACGGGTGCTTAACGCGGTAGATATTTTGTAAGTCCCGCACTTACGGCACGACCCCATAGAGACAAAAGGGTTATGAAAACAGTGATCCGTAATCTCTACCAACAGCGTTTTTCCCGGTGGCTTGAACGGCGTTTGCCGGCGGCACCGGAAGTGACGCTAAACCGCCGCAGCCTGTTTATTTTTCCTTCGTCTACCGGGTTCGCCTTCTTCCTACTCATCATTCTTTGCTGGCTGGCGGCCACCAACTACGAAAATAATCTGGTATTTGCAGTCACCTGCTTGCTGGTGTCTCTATTTGTGGTCTCCATTCTGCAGTGCTTTGCCAACCTTTCGGAAATTACCATCAGTTGCCTGAAGGTGACACCGGGTTTTGCCGGGCAGGGCATTACCCTGGAATTATTGTTGCGGCAACGGGGCAATCGCTACCGTGGTGCCATCCAGTGTCGCTTTCCCAAAGGTGAGATGACGACGGTATCCCTGGGAGATAGCAGCCAGTGCCGTTTCAAGCTAACCGTCCCGGCTGGACACCGTGGCCTATACAACCCAGGGCGCCTGAGGATTGAAAGCGTTTATCCGGTGGGTTTGCTCAGGGCCTGGAGCCACGTTGATCTGAATATATCGGCACTGGTCTATCCGGCACCAATATTTACGGAGCAGGTGCCGGTGGGTGTGCGCTCCAGTGATGATGGTGCCATGCAAGGTGCTGAAGGTGGGGACGATTTCCTGGCTCTAAAGACCTACCGCCCCGGTGATTCCCTCAAACATGTGGCCTGGAAACACTATGCCCGGGAGCAGGGATTACATACCAAGCACTATGGTGACAACTTCGACCAACAGTTGTGGCTGGACTGGGATCAATTCCCCGGCCTTGATCGCGAGGCACGGCTCTCCCGTCTGTGTGGCATGCTGTTACGCGTCGCCACCACCGATCAACCCTACGGCTTGCGATTGCCGGGTATCGTGATTGAACCAGATCTAGGTGAGTCGCACCGTCAATACCTGCTGGCCGAGTTGGCCCTGTTTGATGTCCCTCAACGGGAGCGCCAGCAATGATTCCAGTCTGGCAAATCAGTCGGCAAGGGCTGTTCTGGCTGCTGTTGGCATTTGTTGCCGTAATTATGATGCACGCCGATCACCTGCCTCGTTGGGTGTTGGCGGCCTCGGTAGTAGCCGTCGTATGGCGTATCCAATGTTACCGAGGCGCATGGTCGGTTCCTGGCCGATGGCTGAAAATGACCTTGCTGGCCGTTTGCGTCGGCGGCCTGCTGCTGGAATACGGCCAGCCCATTGGCCTTGAACCTATGCTTGCATTGCTGGTGACAGCCTACATGCTGAAACTGCTGGAGATGTCCCACCGCAGAGATGCCTATCTCGTGGTGCTGCTGGCATTTTTTGTGGCCGCGTTGACGGCACTGTTTGATCAATCGATGGTATCTGCAGGCTATCTTCTGGGCTGTCTGCTGCTGGTGTTGGCGGCACTGGTAGGACTGCACCATGGGGATCAGCCTGGAGGCACTTTGCGCCCGTTGAAAGTGGCTATTTCCCTCCTGTGTCAGGCATTGCCCTTGATGGTGGTGTTGTTTCTGCTGATGCCGCGAATCGGCGCACTTTGGTCCGTGCCGATTCCTACCCATAAAGCAAAAACCGGTGTGACCGACAGTATGTCACCGGGTGATTTCAGCCAATTGGGTCGCTCGGCTGAACTCGCCTTCCGGGTCAGTTTTGATGGACCCATTCCTCCACAGCGGGTGTTGTACTGGCGTGGGTTAGTGCTATCTGATTTTGGTGGTCGCACGTGGAAGCGTACTCGCCGCACCAGTATGGACGATGGCGCACTACTGCAGTGGTATGGCCAGTCGGATAAGAGCTGGGATCAATTGATCGACCGTCGAGGTCAGCCTCTGAACTATTCCGTGGTGATCGAACCAACACAGCAACTTTGGTTATATGCCCTGGATACGCCGTTGCCTCGCAGTCGTGGGGTGGCGTTAACTCGGGATTACCGCCTGCTGGCAAACCAGCCATTGAGCAGTAAGCGCCAGTATCAGGTGCAAAGCTGGCTGGATCACAGTATTGAAGTTGGAGGGCTTTCCCGTGACCGTCGTGCTATCGAATTGCAATGGCCCGAAGGATACAACCCCAGAACGTTGGATCTGGCTCGTGAATGGCGCGACAAAGCATCCAGTGACAGAGCTTTCATCCAGAGAGTGCTGGGTCTCTTCAACAGTGAATTTATCTACACGTTACAGCCGCCGCTTTTGGGCCAACACAGCGTGGACGAATTTCTGTTTGAGTCAAAACAGGGTTTCTGCGAACACTTTGCCGGCAGTTTCGTGTTCCTGATGCGCGCTGCGGGTATTCCCGCCAGGGTGTTGGCGGGGTATCAGGGCGGGGAGCGCCATCCGGATGGTTATTTGCTGGTCAGGCAGTACGATGCACATGCTTGGACGGAAGTCTGGTTGGAGAATGAAGGTTGGGTCAGTATAGATCCCACAGCTTCCGTGGCGCCGGAGCGTATTGAGGGGGATGTGCAGTCCCTATTGGGTAGTGAGGAGGGTTTTCTGGCGGATTCTCCTGCCTCTCTGGTGCGGTTTCGCCATATCGGCTGGATTAATCGCCTGAGGCTTGAAATGGAAGCACTCAACTATCACTGGGCGCTGTGGGTGTTGGGTTACGACCAAATGCAGTCGTCGGTGCTGACGCGGTTGCTGGGAAAGATTTCCGTGTGGCGAATTGCGATTGCGCTGCTTGGAACTGGCGGAGCAGTTCTGTTGCTGATTGCTTTGTGGCAGTGGATTCCATCAAGAAGATCGACAACCAACCCCATCGACCGCCAGTTTATTTTGCTCTGTGAACATCTGGAAAAACAGGGCATTGAGCGCAAACCGGGGGAGGGTGTCAGGGCCTTCACCCAACGTGCTGCCTCCTTGCGACCAGAAATGGCTGAGTTGCTCAGATCATTCTGCGAACAGTTTGAATCCATGCGTTACGGCGGCGAGACACCACAAGACATACTGCTTGAGGAGAAGCTGCGGGCCCTGCGCAGGGCAAAATAGCGCTGGCTACTTGGTGAGCATATTGCGCGCGCCTTTCACAAAGTTTTTCGCCTTGTTGTCCTGCTCATAGTCGGCAGCTGGCATGTTGATACCTTTTTGGAAAGCGGGTCGCTCGTTCAGTCTTTCAATCCAGGCCTGCAGATGGGGGAAAGGCTCAATATCCACCCCGGACCAGTTATGGATACGTACCCAGGCCCAGTTGGCGATATCGGCAATACTCAACTCATTAGTGAGGTATTCACGGCCTTCCAGATGACCGTTCATCACGCCGAAAAGTCGTTTGACCTCGTTTTGGTAGCGGTCAATGGCCGGTTGGTAGGTTTCTTCCCAGTAGCGGTACCAGACATTGGCTTGCCCCATCATCGGTCCGATGCCGCCCATCTGGAACATCAACCATTGCAGGGCGCGGGAACGTTCTTTCGGGTCTTTTGGGAGTAATTGCCCGGTTTTTTCCGCCAGGTAAATCAGGATAGCGCCGGATTCAAACACGACAAAATCATCATTTGCCCTGTCGACAATGGTGGGAATTCTGCCGTTGGGATTGAGTTTCACGTACCAGGGTTCTTTTTGTTCATTATCGCTGAGGCTGAGATGATGCATCTGGTAAGGAAGATCGAGCTCCTCCAGTGCAATGCTTACCTTGTGGCCGTTGGGTGTGGCGGCTGTATATAAATCAATCACGAAACATTACCTCCCAATAGTGGTCAACAAAGTGTAGGGTTGAGACTTGCAGTTGGCAAGTAGAATGTTCGGTCAAGAATAGGAGAGTCCCGATGTTTGGCTATGCCCAGAAAACCCAGATGATTACACCGGAACTGGCTCTGCCGGGGCGGGATGAGGCTATCGAGATCAGTGGCCGTCACCTGGTTAACGGTCACAGCATGATGCCGCCATTCCCTGAAGATTCCGAACAGCTCGTGTTAGGGCTCGGTTGTTTCTGGGGTGCAGAACGGCGTTTCTGGACCCAGTCGGGTGTGATTGTTACAGCCGCGGGGTATGCCGGCGGCTACACCAAGAATCCCACCTACGAAGAAGTCTGCACAGGGCTTACTGGCCACACCGAAGTGGTGCTGGTGGTTTACCAGCCACAGCAGGTCAGCCTCGATACTCTGCTGAAAGTGTTCTGGGAGTCCCACGATCCTACTCAGGGTATGCGCCAGGGTAACGACGTTGGCACCCAGTACCGTTCGGCGATCTACTGTAGCGATACAGAGCAGCTTGAAAATGTAGAATCAACAAGAGATAAATATGACAACCTGCTGATTAATAAAGGATATGATGCTGTAACAACGGAGGTTAAACTACTGGATCAGTTTTACTATGCCGAGGATTACCACCAGCAATACCTAGCCAGAAACCCCAATGGCTACTGCGGTCTGCGCGGCACCGGGGTTAGCTGTGAGCTGTAACTTGGCCACTGAATCGCCATTCCCATTGGCTATCGTCAGCTTTTAAAAGGTTCAATATCCCCCGGTTTGCGCAACATCTTGTCGACTTCTGCCGCGTGCATTTCCTCTGCGGCAATCATGCGGCGGGCATACTCTTCTAGTAGTACGGAGTCATCCTTCACCATATCGAGCAGTTCGTAATACAGTTTTCTGGCCTTGCCCTCGTGATCCAGGGATTCCCGCAAAATATCGCCTATATCGTGTTTGTGGGTTTCCAGCAGGGGGCCGATACCCAGCGAGGGGTGCCCGCCCATTGCGGTAATCAATTCACCGGCTTCCTGCGCGTGGGTCAGACTGTTGTTCGCCTCTGAGCGCAGCCAGCTGACGATGGGAATACGGCCGTAGCCGAACACCATCAGTGCATAGTGGTTGTAACGGACCACCCCAGCCAGTTCGAACTCCATAATGTTGTTGAGCAGTGCAATAATCTTTTCCTGATTTTTCATGGCCATGTCTCCTCTCTATCATGCCCTTGAACACGGGCGCCAAGGGTTCCTTTTCAGGATAGTAGAGGGAACAAATCGCGGCCAACAGGCTGCTAGGTAAAGGCTTCGACAAGCATCAGAACACCACACAGGGGCATCAGGATGAGGGTATAGGTCCGGAAACGGGCAACATTGATCGCCAGCAGGTGGCGGTGAGCAAGCCACGCGCCCACGGCACCGCCAAGGCCGAGACACAGGCCAAGTGTGAGAATTTCCTGGCTCATCACCCCGAAACCGGTGTAAGCAAGCAGTTTGGTGAGTTGTAGCACCAGCGAATTGATGGCCTTGGTGGCGATGAGCTGTTCTTTTTCTAGCCCGTAATTGAGCATGAACGGGTTTTGTACCGGCCCGGTTCCCCCAACCAGAGCAGACAATCCAGCAATAACCAGTCCCAAGGGGAAAAACCAGCGAAGCCGCATGGGAAAAGAGCGGGTGGACTTACCGAAACGGAACTGAAATACCGTGGAAACCAGAAAGCTGCCCAGCAACAGCTGAATCCAGAATACCGGAAACTGGCTGAAGGCCCAGGCGCCCAGAATGGCACCGCAGACACTGCCTGGCACCAGCCAGGCACATACCTGCCAGTTCACATCCTTGCGAAACAGCCATACTCTGGATGGGTTGGCGACAAAGGCGCCGACACTGATGGCAGGAGCAACCACTTGTGGACCCACCAGCCAGGTAAGCACCGGAATCATCAGTAGAGCAGCACCACCGGCGGCCACGGTACTGA
>JALRJN010000095.1 GCA_023261185.1 Porticoccus sp. | reverse complement strand
TTAACACAAGCGTCACATAGATTTAAAACCAGCGTCACAAGATTCGGGCTTAATCCGGATCGTGGAAAATCAAGAACATCGATTTCGCACGATCTGGATCTCAGACGTGCATCTGGGCACTCCGGGGTGTCAGGCGAACTATCTGCTAGACTTCCTGCGAACACATGAATCAGATACGCTGTATCTCGTCGGCGACATCCTAGACGGCTGGCATCTCAAAAAGGGGTGGTTCTGGCCGCAAACCCACAACGATATCGTTCAGAAGATATTGCGCAAGGGCCGCAAAGGTACCCGGGTTGTATTCATCCCGGGCAACCACGACGAAAGTGTCCGCCAGTTTATTGGCTTGAGTTTTGGGGAAATCGAAGTCCTTGAAGACGCCATCCATACGCTAGCCAATGGTAAGCGTCTATGGATTACTCATGGTGATCTTTTTGACGGTGTGATGCAGCATGCCCGCTGGCTAGCCTATGTGGGTGACAGCGCCTATACCTTGATTCTCAAACTGAACCGCTGGTTTAACGCGATCCGCGTCCGCATGGGGCTACCCTACTGGTCACTTTCTCAATATCTCAAGCACCAGGTAAAAAATGCGGTCAATTTCATTTCGGCCTTCGAACATGTGATGACCGAGGAAGCGCGTCGACGCGAATGCGATGGTGTTGTCTGCGGTCACATCCATAAAGCAGAAATCCGGGAAATCAACGGCATCCTTTATGCCAACGATGGAGACTGGGTAGAAAGCCTCACCGCACTGGCCGAGGACTTTGAAGGCAACTTGCAGATTATTCACTGGAATCGTCGGGTAGAAGCTCCTTTGAACCTACCTAGCCTACATCAGGAACGCTCTGCACGAGCCTAGGACGTATTTTGTCATCGAGCGAAGGAAAAAGCATGCATATCCTGATCGTCACGGATGCCTGGGAGCCCCAGGTGAACGGTGTTGTACGCACATTAAAATCGACACGGCGCGAACTACAGCAACTGGGTCATACCCTCGATATTCTGTCACCGCTCGAATTTAAAACAGTCCCATGTCCAACGTATCCTGACATACAACTCTCTCTCCTACCCAAAAGACGCGTCGTTGAGCGCATCGAAGCCTTTAAACCTGATGCTCTTCATATTGCGACGGAAGGCCCACTGGGGTTAGCTGCTCGGCGCTGGGCAGTGAAGAACGGGTTTCCATTTACCACGGCTTACCACACACGGTTTCCTGAATACGTCCATGCCAGACTGCGAATCCCATTAGGATGGACTTACCGATATCTCCAATGGTTCCACGGCTCTGCAGAGGCTGTCATGGCACCCACAGAAGTCGTCAAAAAAGATCTGGAACGGGTCGGCTTCAAAAATGTCGTTTTGTGGAGCCGAGGTGTTGAACTCAATATCTTTTCACCACGTAAAGTACAGCGGCTCGGTACCCGGCCACCCATCTTTTTGTACGTGGGGCGTGTTGCTGTCGAGAAAAATATCGAGGCCTTTCTCGAACTGGATCTACCTGGATCAAAATGGGTTGCCGGTGAAGGCCCCGCGCTTGCCGCACTTCGTGCGAAATATCCCAAGACCAATTTCATGGGGGTCTTGAATCAGCATGAGCTTGCCGAAGTGTATTCATCAGCAGACGTATTCGTGTTTCCCAGCAAAACCGACACCTTTGGTTTAGTGCTGCTTGAAGCCATGGCCTGTGGCTTGCCAATTGCTGCTTACCCGGTGACCGGACCACTCGATGTTATCGGTAATGCGCCTGCAGGTGCTTTAAATGATGATTTGCGCCAGGCTTGCCTAGATGCCTTAACACTGAAACGTGAGGATGCGGTCGCGCATGCTCAGAAATTCTCCTGGGGTGCAGCAACCCAACAGTTCATAAAACACCTTCATCCAATTAACCGTGACAAGCAGACCGTTTAAGGTGGCACAACTTTGATCGATTACGATCCGGCAAAGAACCCGCATAAAGGAAACCGTGGACTCAAGCGTGTCTGGCTAGCGACTGGTCATTCACTGCAGGGCCTCTGGTTTGCACTACGCGAAGAAAGCGCATTCCGCCAGGAACTGGTTCTCGCTATTCTCATGACACCATGGGCATTCGCCTATCCGTTTACACCGACAGAGCGATTAATTCTCGTGGGCAGCCTCTTACTGGTCTTGATGATTGAGCTTGTTAATTCAGGCATTGAGGCAGCGATTGACCGAATCTCCTTCGAAGCGCACAGTCTTTCCAAGCGCGCCAAGGATTATGGCAGTGCTGCCGTACTAATTTCACTGCTTTTCTGTGGCAGCGTTTGGGCAACACTTTTCTATCCTGTATTTTTTAACTGACTTAGTAGAAGCATAATGAATCTGATTTTATGGCGTCATGCCGAAGCCATTGATCTTGGCACACCTGTTACACCTGGCTGTAAACGCGACCTGGAGCGTCAACTTACCGAACGTGGCCAGCAACAAGCCGCTTCCACGGCTCGATGGCTCAAAAAAAACCTAAAACGTGACTTCAGCATCATAACCAGTCCGGCATTGCGCGCGCTTCAGACGGCAAAAACCTTCACAGATAAACCGGAGATCATTCCGGAGCTTTGCCCTTTGGCCGATACTAGCCACGTGCTTGCTGCAATTAACTGGCCACAGGGTAAAGATATCATTGTCGTTGGCCATCAACCTTGGTTGGGTCGGGTTGCCAGCCTCCTGCTCTCCGGCCAGGAACAGGATTGGTCTGTCAAAAAATCTGCCATCTGGTGGCTGTCTCACCGTCTACGCAAGCAGGAAGATCAGGAAAAAGCTCAAACGGTGCTCCGTCTTGTAATGCCACCGGATTTGATCACACCACCCTAACGTCATCGATTTGTCACCAAGACGTCACATGTGCGTCATTGACAACCGATAGAGTTCCTTTAGCTTCAGACCCACAGAGGACTCTCATGTCGGAAAAGACAACAACAGCATCATCCGTGATTATCGAGCAAACCCTGCAGGGTAAGCCTGTACAAGCGCCCTCGCTGCATATTTCATGGGCACGGCATCAGGACGAAGTTGAAGAAGCACAGCGGTTGCGCTACAAAGTCTTTGTGGAAGAAATGGGCGCTTGCCTGCCTAAGGCAAAGGACGGCCTGGATCAGGATCTGTTCGATGCCTGGTGTGATCACCTGATCGTGCGTGACGAGGAAACACTACGTGTCGTCGGCACCTATCGGGTGCTCACCCCTCACCAGGCAAGCAAACTCGGTAGCCTATATTCTGAAACAGAGTTTGATCTCACCCGTCTTGCCCATCTACGCCCCAAAATGATCGAGTTAGGTCGCTCATGTGTCCACCAGGACTACCGCACGGGGAGTGTCATCATGGCGCTCTGGAGCGGCATCGGTCGCTATATGGTGTCTGGTGGTTACGAAAGCATGCTGGGTTGTGCCAGTGTGTCGATGGCAGATGGCGGCCACTACGCAGCGAGCCTGTATCACAAGCTTTGCGAGACGCATCTGGCAGACATCGAGTACCGAGCCTTTCCCCGCCTGGCACTCCCGGTAGAAAGCTTGAACCAGGGCCTCAATGTGGAACCGCCGCCACTCGTTAAAGGCTACCTTCGCCTGGGTGCAAAGATCTGTGGTGCACCGGCCTGGGATGCGGATTTCAATACCGCTGATTTTCTGACACTTATGCGGCTATCCGAACTGCATCCCCGCTATGCCCGCCACTTTCTGGGCGAGCATGCGGTTTAATTGGGGACTACTTACCCGTACAGCCCGAGGGTACGTATTTCTGCTCAAGGGCTGTCGTACACGTCCAGCCGGTAATGGTCGCATTGGCTACGGTACCGGTATAAACGATGGTCTTACCATCCACATTTTTATCAATACCCTTCAATGCGACGGTCACTGTCGCACTGCTGGCATTTCCGCCTGATGTAACACTTTCAACATATTGAGTACTACCCGAACACAGATTATTCGGTACGCTGGTGGCGCCACTCTGCACAGCCTCTGTCACCGATACCTTACAGGCGGAGGCTGCAAGCAGACCTTCAGAGACTTTAGCGCGAATCGTATAGTTCTGATAAGCAGGCAGTGCTACAGCACCAAGAATACCTACGATGGCAATCACAACCATCAGCTCGATCAGGGTAAAACCTGCTTGCAACGAATTGCGCATACATATCTCCAATAAAAACCTTAAAGTCCTAGGGGCATCTTAACGCATCGCGGCATCCGCCGCAAAAGCGATGGGTAACTCAGTGCCCAGCCCTCGCTCGATGGCACGTTCCAGCACCTTCAGCGCAACCGCCATATCCTGAACCGCCAAACCCTGGGATTCAAAGATGCTGATACCTTGTGTATTGGGGTTGATCTGCACACGACCGGTAATAACATCACCAAGCTCGATTAATTGCCGAGGCAGCAAACGCCCTTTCTCTAGCAATGGCAATAGATCACCCGACTCCCGCAATGCCGTTTCCACGGTATCCACCACGATCGGGCAGCCTTTACGGATGAGATCCTCCGGTAACTCGCGACGAATCAGCGCATTGCTACCAGCTGCATTGAGGTGTGTACCCGGATTCACCCATTCTGCTTGCAATACAGGTGAACTACTGGTCGTAATGGTGCCCACCACATCCGCAGCACCCACAGCATCGGCGGCGGCATCCATAGACACCGATACGATCAGTCGATCGGGAAACTCTTGCTGCATCCTTGCCACAAATGCATCCCTTTTTTCAGTATTCCGGGCAATGACAGAAACTTTTTCGATTGGCAGCACCGATAACTGCGCGGCAAGGTGGCCTTCTGCTTGCCAACCTGACCCGAAAATCGCCAACTCGTGCGCATGAGGGTTGGCTAACCAGCGAGAGGCCACACCCGATGCGGCACCCGTACGGATCATGCCCAGCAAATCTGCAGAAATCATGGCGCGTAATGCGCCACTTGCACCGTCATAAAGATGAATCAGAAAACGATTACCTGCACGGCTGCTGGTGTAGGCTTTAAAACCTGTGACAGACACACCTGACTGATCGGTATAACTGGCCTGCAGCAGATGCAATGCCAGTTTCGGGGTCCGCGTCCGTTGCCGAGGCAGATCCTGGGCCCGCCCCTCTGTTAAGGCACGGTGCGCATCCTCTACCGCTGCAATCGCCAGCGGCATATCCAACGCTTTGCGAACTTCAGATTCAGTCAGATACAACGCCATTA
>JALRJN010000015.1 GCA_023261185.1 Porticoccus sp. | reverse complement strand
CCCTGAAAAATCTGGATCGTGACCTGAAGGCCGTTGTCTTCGGTCAGGACAATGCGATTGACGCACTGGCTCGCGCCATCAAAATGGCCCGCTCCGGGCTCGGCAACCCGGGCAAACCGATTGGCGCCTTCCTCTTCTCAGGACCCACGGGTGTCGGCAAAACCGAGGTGGCGAAACAGCTCGCCTATTGCCTGGGTGTAGACCTACTCCGCTTCGACATGTCGGAATACATGGAGCGCCACGCCGTCTCGCGCCTCATTGGCGCGCCACCGGGCTATGTCGGCTTCGAACAGGGTGGTCTCTTAACTGAAGCGATCAACAAAAAGCCGTACTGTGTGCTGCTGCTCGACGAAATCGAGAAAGCCCACCACGATATTTACAACGTCCTGCTCCAGGTGATGGATCACGGCACACTGACTGACAACAATGGCCGCAAGGCCGACTTCCGTAACGTTGTCATCATCCTCACCACCAATGCGGGACAGGAAACGCTCAACAAATCGGTGATGGGCTTTACCGCCAAAAAACAGGTCGGTGACGAACTGGAAGAGATCAAACGGGTCTTTACGCCGGAGTTCCGCAACCGTCTTGATGCCACCATTTCCTTCAAACCGCTGGATCTGGCAGTGATTCTGCGAGTGGTGGATAAATTCCTCATGCAGCTGGAAGAGCAACTGCACGAGAAGAAAGTGGATGTCACATTCACAGACGCGCTGAAGAACTACTTGGCGGCCAATGGATTTGACCCCCTCATGGGCGCACGCCCCATGGCCCGCCTGATCCAGGACACCATTCGCGCTGCGCTGGCCGATGAGTTGCTATTTGGTCGGCTGGCTCATGGCGGGCATGTAACTGTCAACATTGATGACAACGATACTGTCCAGCTTGAGTTTTCAAATACCGAAAATACAGGCTCACCGGACCCGGCATCTATCCCCGCCTAATTTCACTATTCTAATCACCTTCACCCATTTAACCATCCTCTTTCCAACGAATCTTGATACTGAAAGACAAGACATGACTGCACTACTGACCACCGACCTACTGGATGCCAATGAAGCGCTCATCCAAAGCGAACAACTGCGTGTATTGGCGCCCATGTTTCAACGTTATGGTGGCAAAGCTGCGTTTGCCGGAAAAATCGTGACGCTGAAGATCTTCGAAGATAACTCGCTGGTGCGTACGCTTCTGGCCGAACCCGGTGCCGGCAAGGTGCTCGTTGTGGATGGTGGCGGTAGTCTGCGCTGCGCACTACTCGGTGACCAGCTCGCTGAACTGGCCGTCAAGAATGGCTGGGAGGGCGTCATTGTCTATGGCTGCATTCGTGACAGCGCGGCAATTAACGGCCTGCCCCTGGGTGTTCGCGCCTTGAACACCCACCCACTCAAAACCGTGAAGAAAAATATCGGGGAGCGTGACATACCTGTTACCTTCGGTGGTGTCACGTTGAAGCCAGGTGAATGGCTCTGCGCTGACGAAGACGGTGTGATCGTATCGACCACACCCCTGGTCTGATCTCGCGAAAAACACCCGGCACCCCAAAAAAACCGGCCTGCAGGCCGGTTTTTTTCATGCTGCAATGCACGCAATCTTCAAAACCAACCAAAAACAACCGCAGCAACCCACTGATTCATAATAACTTTTATGTATCTTGTGTCTTATATAAGAGTTGTTGCGCTTGCAACAAAACGCGTATATAGTCATTGAACGCATAGACGCGCGACCACCGCAAGGTCCCGCCGCACGCCAGCGCACTTTCTCTTGCAACCTCTCCCCTGAAGGAATCAACATGGCAACTCGCGAACAACAAATCGCCGCCCTGGAAAAAGACTGGGCTGAAAACCCCCGCTGGAAGAACGTTAAGCGCGGTTACACCGCTGCTGACGTTGTCCGTCTGCGCGGCTCGCTGCAACCGGAATACACCCTGGCCCAACGCGGTGCGAAGATACTGTGGGACAAAGTCAACGGCGGCGCCAAGAAGGGATACGTCAATGCCTTTGGCGCCATCACCGCCGGTCAAGCCAAAACCTCAGAACGCCGTGGAAGAACTTCTCAACCTCGGGATTGCCCCAGTTGAAATCGGGCTGTGAGG
>JALRJN010000034.1 GCA_023261185.1 Porticoccus sp. | reverse complement strand
GGTGCACTGATGTAATGACAGCCGTCGGTCAGCAGATCAATAGCGGGGGGCGTCATCACACCGGGTGGGGAAGGCGTGGCGTACTCGCCCACCTCACCGGTGTCCACCGCCAGTGCTTTACTTGAGCAGACCTTCCTGAGAGCCCCGTTCGACGGCGCAGTGGCCGAGGTCACCGGTGAGGTGGGCGAGTACGCCACGCCTTCCCCACCCGGTGTGATGACGCCCCCCGCTATTGATCTGCTGACCGACGGCTGTCATTACATCAGTGCACCCATTGACGAGGTAGATGCGTCGGAAATCGACGTAGGACTGCCTGTTCGGGTAACCCTGGATGCTTTCCGGGATAAGATCTTTCCGGCCAAGGTGCGCCGCATTTCCCCCTACATCCTCGATCAGGAAAAACAGGCCCGCACCGTTGAGGTGGAAGCCGAGCTCTCCGCCCTGCCTGAAGGGATAAAACTGCTGGCTGGATACAGTGCGGATATGGAAATTATTCTCGACAGCGGGGATAACGCTCTGCGTATCCCATCTGAGTTGGTGGTGGACGAGACGTTCGTACTGGTGCTGGATGGTGATGGTGTGCTGCAGCGCCAGGCGATTGAGAAAGGGCTGGCCAACTGGCGTTACACCGAAGTGCTGGGTGGCCTCAGGGAAGGCGACCAGATTGTCAGCAACATTGGCAGTTCCGGCGTCGAGGCGGGGGCCGCGGCGAAGGTTGGACCGTCAGCCAATGATTGAACTGGATGGCATCAATAAAACCTACCAGGTTGGGGAATTTCCCTTGCGTGCCCTGCAGGATGTGAGTATCACCATCAATGCCGGTGAGTACCTGTCGGTGATGGGGCCCTCCGGGTCGGGAAAATCCACCCTGCTGAATATGGTTGGGCTGCTGGACCGGCCTGACAGTGGCCGATACAGCCTGGACGGCAACGCCACAGAAACCCTGGGAGAGGAAGCGCGGGCACGTTTGCGGGCTGACTACATCGGGTTTATCTTTCAGGCCTTTCATCTCATCAACCGCCTGACCACGCTGGAAAACGTCGAATTGCCGATGATGCTGGCGGGCATTGGCCCCAAACAACGCCGCCAGAGTGCCCTCGACGTGTTGGAGCAGGTGGGTCTGGCAGAACGTGCCAGCCACCGTCCCAACCAGCTTTCCGGTGGCCAGCTGCAGCGGGTGGCCATTGCCCGGGCGATAGTGATGAAACCTCGCATTCTGCTGGCGGATGAACCCACCGGAAACCTCGATCAGGCCTCCGGCCATGAGGTGGTGGACGTGCTGGAAAATCTCAATCGCGAGGGTATCACCCTGCTGGTGGTGACCCATGACATGGCCCTCGGTAAGCGGGCACGACGGCGCATCCGCATGGTGGATGGCCGCATAGAAAAGGATACCGATGACAGCGATGCTGCTACTGGATCAACTGCGCTTTAACAGCCAGCTATTTTTGCGCCACCGGGTGCGCACCGGGTTGCTGTTACTGGCAGTGGGGCTTGGGGTGGCCTCGGTGATTCTGCTTACCAGCCTGGGAGAGGGCGCCCGACGTTATGTGGACCGGGAATTTTCTGCCCTCGGCAACCAGTTGTTGATCATTCTTCCCGGGCGTAAGGAAACCACCGGTGGAGCCCCCCCTATTTATGGCACAGCACCCCGTGACCTGACTCTGGAAGACGCCCAGGCATTGGAGCGCATCCCCGCTGTTCGCGCTGTGGCACCGGTGATTGCCGGTACTGCTTCGGTTGCATTATCCAGCCGTTCAAGGGAAGTCATTGTGCTGGGGACAACGGCGGCGATTTTTCAGGTGCGGAAGATGAACGTGGCCCAGGGCGAAGTACTGCCAGCACGTGCCCGCAGCGAGGCCATGGCCGTTTGTGTATTGGGCTCAAAGCTGAAAAATGAACTGTTTGGTAACCGCCGCGCCATTGGTGAATGGGTGAGGGTAGGCGACCGCCGCATGCGCGTGATCGGAGTGTTGGAGGAGCGGGGGGAATCCCTCGGGCTGGATCTGCGGGACATGATTATCGTGCCGGTTCGCACCGCCGAGCAGATGTTCAATACCCCGGGCCTGTTTCGGGTGTTGATGGAGCTGGATGGCAACGCCGACTTCAAGCGCGCCGAGGATCGGGTCAAAGCCATTATTCGCGAGCGCCACGAGGGCGATGACGACATTACCCTGATCAGTCAGGACTCCATGCTGGCCGCCTTCAACAATATCCTTACCACCCTGACCTTGGCCATCGCTGCCATTGCTGCCATCAGCCTGTTGGTGGCGGGCATCCTGATCATGAATATCAGCCTGATATCCGTCAGCCAGCGGCGCAAGGAGATCGGTTTGCTAAAAGCCCTCGGCGGCAGCAGTCGCCAGGTGCGGCAACTGTTCCTCGGGGAATCGTTGCTGCTGGTCAGTCTGGGATCGGTGGCCGGTATTGTGGTGGCCTGGGTGGTGGTGAATGTTCTGGCACGACTGTGGCCGGTATTTCCGCTGGCACCGCCCTGGTGGTCCATTCCCGCCGCCGTGGGCACAGCATTACTGTCCGGGCTGATATTTTCCTTGATCCCGGCACGCCGGGCGGCAGCCCTCGACCCGGTACTGGCCATGCGGGGTCAGGATCAATGAAGTTTCTCGACTATCTGCGCTGGATCTTTCGTGCCCTGTGGATGCAGCGGATGCGCTCGGCCCTGACCATTGTCGGCTTTGCTATCGGTATCGCCGCCATGGTTTTGCTCAGCTCCCTGGGGGAGGGATTGCGGCTGTTCGTGATCCAGGAGTTCACACAGTTCGGCAGCCACATTGTGGCCGTGACCCCGGGAAAGACCGAGACCTTTGGCCTCGGGGGTATTCTCAATACTACCCGGCCCCTTTCGTTGGAGGATGCCGAGGCGCTGGAGCGCATTCCCGGGGTGGAGCAAGTGGTGCCTGTGGTGTTTGGGACTGCACAGATCAAGGCGCTGGGACGCAGTCGCTATACCGAAGTTGCCGGTGTGGGGGCGCTGGCGGATAAAGCCTGGAAGCTGGAAGTGTCCCAAGGGTCCTTTCTGCCAGTTGAAGATGTGCATCGAGCGCGGGCCTTTGCCGTTCTGGGCAGCAAGCTCAAGCAGGAACTGTTCGGTAATACCAGCCCGCTTGGTGAATTCGTGCACATCGGTGGCAACCGTTTCCGGGTGATCGGCGTCATGGAGCCAAAGGGCCAGTTTCTTGGCACTGACCTGGATGACATGATTTACATTCCTGCCAACAAGGGGCTGCAGATCTTCAACCGCGAGAGCCTCATGGAAGTGGATATTTTCTATAGTCCCGCCGTGCCCACCGATCAGCTGACAGATAACGTCAAGCGGCTGCTGATCGAACGCCACGGTTTTGAGGATTTCACCATCGTCACCCAGGACCAGATGATGGCCACCATGGACAATATCCTGCGTATTCTCAAATATGCCGGTGGTGGGTTGGGGGCAATCTCCCTTTTGGTGGGAGCGGTGGGTATTACCACCATCCTGATGATTACCGTCACCGAGCGCACCTCGGAAGTGGGGCTGCTGCGGGCGTTGGGCAGTACCCGGGGTCAGGTACGGAACTTGTTTCTCGGTGAGGCGGTTATGCTGGGATTGATTGGCGGTTTGGCCGGTGTGTTGGCGATTGCCCTGTTAATTGTTGCAGTACAGTTGTTTGTGCCGGCATTGCCGGTGGCTCTGAAAGGGGAAATTGTTACGGTGGCGCTGATGGCCTCCATGCTGATCGGTCTGATCGCGGGAGTAAGGCCGGCTTTGAATGCCACGCGGCTCAGTCCTATCGACGCCCTGCGGGCAGAATAGGCTTAGTCCTCAATCGGAAAAGAAATCAGCTCCGGCTCCCGATCCTTCTCAACCTCGATATACCAGCCGTGATGGTGCCAGTCGCCCAGTACCAGACGTTCTCCACAGGGTAGCCGGTGTCGATCGGGCCTGTGGGTATGACCGTGAATTAGCCGTTTTACATCGAACGCCCGCATCACCCGCTCCACCTCCACGGGGGACACATCCATGATGTTATCTGCTTTGTTGGCGTTGGCAGACATGCTTTTACGGCGCAGGTCGGCGGCAATTTTCTGGCGTTTTTTCAGGGGCAAGTGACGCATGACAAACTGCAGTGGACGGAAGCGGGAGATACGGCGGAATTTCTGGTAATCCACATCATCGGTACACAGGGTGTCGCCGTGCATCAGCAGCACCGGTTCACCCGCCAGCCGGGCCACGTAGTGATCAGGCAGCAGTGTGCAGCCGGTTTCATGGGCAAAGCGGCGAGCGATCATGAAATCGCGGTTGCCATGCATAAAGTAGAGAAGGGTGCCGCTGTCGCTGAGCTGTTTCAGCTCTCCGATCACTTCCCGGGGCAGTGGCGCCGGGTCATCGTCGCCAATCCAGGATTCGAACAGGTCGCCGAGAATATAGAGCGCTTCGGCTTCGCGGGCTTTGTCGTGCAGAAAAGCAAAAAACGCCCGGGTTACCGCCGGGCGTTCTGGAGAGAGATGCAGGTCGGAGATCAGCAGCGTAGACATCAGCGCAAATCGGCCAACCCTGTCGCGCGGTAATTACTTGTCCGCGTAGGCATCGCTGATGGTCACTTTCTGGATTTCCACCGGCTCCTTGGGGACATCCTGGTGCATGCCGTGGCGGCCGGTAGCCACACCTTTGATGGCATTGACGGCATCCATTCCATCCACAACGTTACCGAATACTGCGTAGCCCCAACCCTGGGGGTTTTTGCCACTGTGGTTCAGGAAAGCGTTGTCAGACACGTTGATAAAAAACTGTGAACTTGCAGAATGCGGGTCGCTGGTGCGCGCCATGGCCAGGGTGCCGGTTGCGTTGGCCAGACCGTTGTCCGCTTCGTTCTCAATTGGATCGCCCGCAGGCTTGTGCTGCATATCGGGGGTGAAACCACCGCCCTGAATCATGAAGCCGTCGATCACGCGGTGAAAAATCGTTCCTTCATAAAAACCATCACGGCAGTATTTCAGGAAGTTGGCAGAAGATACTGGCGCTTTTTCAAAGTTCAGTTCAATGCTGATGTCGCCATAATTGGTGTGCAGGGTAATCATGTAACGTGCTTCCTATAACTGTCTTAAGTGGGGGGTATGTTACGTTTTTCAGAGGGGGATGCAAACACCATCGGGTTGTGTTTTCAGGTCAAGGACGATGGGTGTCCTCGGCCCGCAGGTGCGGTGTGATGGCAGGGGGTTCGATACGCGCCTGCCAGGCCTGAATAACAGCGCACAGCAAAATCAGGGAAATGCCCACCCACATCACGTAATCCGGGAAAAATTGCCAGAACAGCATGTCCACACCGGCGGCCATGATGATGGATGTGTATTCAAACGGTGCCACCACCACGGGTTTGCCAATGCGGAAGGCAGCCACCATCAAAATAAACCCCGCGGCACAACCGCTGCCGGAGATAAAAATCAGCAGCAGCTCCATGGCTGTCAGGGGGACCCATTCGGCGGGCCAGAACCACGCCAGCACCAGTAGCGGGAAGTAGAAATAAAAATTGAGCGACCAGTCCGATTCCGTGCGCGATAGATAACGGGACCAGAGAATCATGCCGGCATAGGACACCGGCAGTGTCAGCAGCGCCAGGTAATTCCAGCTTATGCTGGACAGATCGGGTTTCAGGGCAAGGCTCACGCCGACAAATCCCGTGATAGTGGCAATCCACTGGATGCTGTTGGCATGTTCGCGCAGAAGCAGGGGTGAAATGGCTGAGATGATAATGGGTGCCCCGGCCAGCGCTGCCGCTACGGCGCTCATGGGAAAATATTTCACCGCCACGTAATAGCCCAGGCTGATCAGCGCAAAAAACAGGCTGCGCAGGAAGTGATGAACCGGCCTGCGGGTTTTCAGTAGCGCCAGGCGACCGGTGATGATAACCATGGCTGTCAGCACGACTAAAGAGACCAGTGTGCGCAGGCACATCACCTGTCCCAAAGGAATTGTCGCCAGCAGTTTCTTCGCCAGTGAGTCGCCGATCAGGAATGACAGCAGGCAGAGTTGCAGATAAAGAATGGCGCGTGTGTTGGGTTGCATGCAGGGCTATGCTCTGAAAACTCGGGCTTTGGGTGTATCAGTTGTTTATACGCTGTTCCCTGAACGCTATAATCCGGCTCTTTTTCAGGGGGATGGCCACGACGGCCCGGCAGTATGGCAGACGACAGCAAACCGCTCAATTTCATTCAGCAGATCATTACCCGCGACCTCGACGAGGGTACGGTCAATAAAGTCGTGACCCGCTTCCCGCCGGAGCCCAACGGCTACCTGCATATTGGTCACGCCAAATCCATCTGCCTCAACTTTGGTCTGGCGGCCCAGTTTGGCGGCGCCTGCAACCTGCGCTTTGATGACACCAACCCGGAAAAAGAAGAAGACGAATACGTTCAGGCCATTATTGAGGACGTGCGTTGGCTCGGTTTCCAGTGGGATGGCGAGATCCGCTATGCCTCCAATTATTTCGACCAGTTGTATGCCTGGGCACAGCAACTGATTCGTGAGGGCAAGGCCTTTGTCTGTGAGCTGAATGCCGAGCAGATGCGTGAATACCGTGGCACCCTCAAGGAACCGGGCAAACCCAGCCCCATGCGCGACCGCCCGGCGGAGGAAAGCCTGGCGCTGTTGGAGCAGATGAAAAACGGCGAAATCGACGAAGGCCGCATGACCCTGCGGGCCAAAATTGATATGGCGTCGCCTAACATCAACCTGCGTGACCCGGTACTGTACCGCATCAAGAAACGCGCCCATCACCGCACCGGTGACAAATGGAACATCTACCCGTCCTACGATTTTGCCCACGGACAGGAGGACGCCATTGAGGGTGTCACCCATTCCATCTGCACCCTGGAATTTGCCGCCAACCGCCCCCTCTATGAGTGGTTTATCGAAAACCTGCCGGTGCCTTCCAAACCCCACCAGTACGAGTTTGGTCGCCTCAACCTCAATTACAACATCACCAGCACGCGCAAACTCAAGCAGCTGGTGGATGAGAACCACGTGGACGGCTGGAATGACCCACGCATGCCGACCATTTCCGGGCTGCGCCGTCGCGGCGTACCCCCTGCGGCCATTCGCAACTTCTGCGACAGCCTTGCCGTGGCCAAAACCGACGGCGTGGTGGATATGGCCCAGTTTGAACACTTTATCCGCGATGACCTGAACGACAACGCCGCCCGCGCCATGTGCGTGCTTAAGCCGTTGAAAGTCACGCTGACCAATGTGCCCGAGGGCGAAGTGGAAATGCTCTCCGCCCCCGGTCACCCCAACCGCGATGATCTGGGTGAGCGCCAGTTGCCCTTCACTCGGGAAATCTATATTGATCGCGAAGACTTCAATGAAGACAGCTCGTTGTCTCGCAAAAAATTCAAGCGGCTGGTGCCCGGCGAATGGGTACGGCTGCGCGGCGCTTATGTGATCCAGGCCAACGACTTTGTCAAAGACGACAGCGGTGAGATTGTTGAGATCATTGCGGAAATTATTCCCGGCACCATCGGCGAGGACCCGCCCGAAGGTATCCGCCCCCGTGGCGTCATTCACTGGGTCTCCGCCACAGAGTGTGTGGATTGCGAGGTGCGCCTATACGACCGCCTGTTCAGCGATCCGTCCCCGGAAGCGGATGACCGCAACTTCCTCGATTTTATCAACCCGGAGTCGCTACAGATTCTGCAGGGCTGCAAGGGTGAAATCGGTCTGGCGGAAGCCGGTGTGGGAGACCACTACCAGTTTGAGCGGGAAGGCTATTTCTGTCTCGACAGCGGCTACAGCAGCGCCGACAAACCGGTATTCAACCGCACCATTGGCCTGCGGGATACCTGGAAAAGCTGAGTAACTATTCCAAACGTTACTGAATTCACAACGGGCTGCACCGTGGCCCGACAAACCGAAAGAACTGAGTACCATGGCACTGACACTGTATAACACCCTGACGCGGCAGAAAGAGGTTTACAAACCCATCGAGGCCGGAAAAATCCGCATGTATGTGTGCGGTATTACCGTCTACGACTACTGCCATATCGGTCATGCGCGGGTCATGGTGTCGTTTGATGTCATCACCCGTTACCTGCGCTCCCAGGGTTGGGATGTCACCTACGTGCGCAATATCACCGACGTGGACGACAAAATTCTCAACCGTGCCATTGAAAATGGCGAGTCGTTTACCGACCTCACCGATCGCATGATCGATGCCATGCACGAAGACGAGGATGCCCTCGGTGTGCTGCGCCCGGATATCGAGCCCCGCGCCACCGGCCATATGGACGATATTCTCGACATGGTGCAGATTCTGGTGGACAACCATTACGCCTACGTGGCGGACAATGGCGATGTTTACTACCGTATCAGCCGCTTCCCCGAATACGGCAAACTGAGCAACAAGAATCCTGAAGACCTGCTGGCCGGTGCCCGGGTTGAGGTGGGTGATATCAAGGAAGACCCGCGGGATTTTGCCCTGTGGAAAAGCGCCAAGCCCGGCGAAGTGAGCTGGGATTCCCCCTGGGGTCCCGGTCGTCCCGGTTGGCACATTGAATGTTCTGCCATGTCCATCTGCTGTCTGGGGGAAACTTTCGATATCCACGGTGGAGGCCCGGACTTGCCGTTCCCCCACCACGAAAACGAAATTGCCCAGAGCGAAGCCGCCACCGGCAAGCAGTACGTTAATTACTGGATGCATGCCGGTGCCGTGCGTGTGGACGACGAGAAAATGTCTAAGTCTCTGGGCAACTTCTTCACCATCCGCGAAGTGCTGAAAAAATATCACCCGGAAGTGGTGCGCTACTTCCTGCTGTCCAGCCACTACCGCAGCCCCATCAACTATTCGGAAGAAAACCTCATTGAGGCCAAGGGCGGACTGGAACGTTTCTATACCGCGCTACGCCCCTTCGCCGATGTGCAGCCCGTTGCGCTGGATACATTGAAAGACAGCGACTACTACCAGCGCTTTGTGACCGCCATGGACGACGATTTCAACACCCGCGAAGCGCTGGCGGCCATGTATGACCTTGTCAGGGATATCAACACCCAGGCCAAGACTGATGACGTACGGGCGCGCCAACTGGTGGCGGAACTGAAAGCCATGGCGGGTATCTTTGGTATTCTCGATGCCGACCCCGAAGCCTTCCTTCAAGGTGGGGGTGAGGGTGACCTCGATGCCGAACAGATTGAAGCACTGATCGTTGAGCGCGCCGACGCCAAGAAAAACCGCGACTTCGCCCGTGCCGACCAGATTCGTGAAGATCTGCTCGCGCAGGGTGTAGTATTGGAAGACTCTCGCGAAGGCACTACCTGGCGCAGGGAATAATTGTTGTAAATAGATACAGAGCAGGGGAGGTAAAGATAATTGTTTAGCTATATCGAACCTGTATTTCGTCCCCCCAGCGAAGCCCGCTCACTGATCTTACAGGTGACTAACGGCTGTTCCTGGAACCGCTGCACCTTCTGCGAGATGTACACCGCGCCGCAGAAGAAATTCAGCGTCAAACTCCAGTCCGAGATCGAAAGTGAGCTGCAACAGGTAGCCGCCACTGGCCACCCGGTGCGTCGGGTATTTCTCGCCGATGGCGATGCCGTGACATTGTCCTTCCGCCGCCTTAAGGAAATCCTGCTGGCCATCCGGCAGCACCTGCCGGACGTGCAGCGCATTTCCTCCTACTGCCTGCCCCGCAACCTGAAAAACAAATCCGTGAAAGAGCTGTCGGAACTGCAACAGCTTGGCCTCAGTCTGATGTACGTAGGCTGCGAATCCGGCGACGACCTAGTATTGGAAAAAATCGAAAAGGGTGAAACCTACGCCTCGTCACTGGACGCCCTGCACAAGATCAAAGGGGCCGGTATGAAAAGCTCGGTAATGATCCTCAACGGCCTCGGCGGCCAGCAATACTCCGAACAGCACGCCATCAACTCCGCCAGGCTGATGAACGACACCCAGCCGGAGTTCCTCTCCACCCTGGTGGTCAGCTTCCCCATGGGAGAGGAGCGGTTTCAGCAGGGCTTCGGTGGCGAATACCAACCGCTGACCCAACGGCAACTGTTTTTGGAAATGGAAATGCTGCTGGATACCCTGCAACTGGAACGCACCGTATTCCGCAGTGACCACGCCTCCAACTACCTGATTCTTAAAGGCACGCTCAATCGTGACAAGGACCAGTTGTTGCAGCAGGTGCGCACTGCCATTCATCAGCCGGGGATGATTCCTCTAAGGGAAGAGTGGCAGAGGGGGTTGTGAGACAAACCGTTAGTTATTTGCTTGATTTACTCTGAAAGCTTCTAAAATAAACTTGTAGACACTGGCAACTGAGCTCCTTCATAGGCTCTGTTAGAAAAGAGTTTGTCGCTTACAATAACCCTGCCTAGTAGTCTGGAAATCTATTTGGGCTATTGATGCATGAGACGATAAAAGCAGTTTCATGTGACTAAAGTGTAGGGTGCAATCAATGTATAAAAAGTCTCGCTCATGCAAGATACCCTGTTATCTGATACTTCTGCTGGTCGCCTTGTTTCTGCTGGGGTGTGTATCAAAAACACCAAACATTCAGGATCATAAGCAGTACAGAGAAGCTGTCAGTTCATCTGATAGCTCACTGGTGTTAGGGAAAATTACATGGATTGAGAATGGAAAATTAAAACCTATTGGTGGCGGGGTGTTTGATTTCTACATCAAACCCGGCTTGCTCAGGTTGGAGGATAGGTCCAGGCATTTTGCAGATTTGAATTCTGAAGGAGAATTTGCCTGGAGCTTAAAGCCGGGTACATATGTTATGTTCAGGTTAAATTATCGTGACACTTGGTCTGGCAATTACTTTTTTGTGCCTCAGGTCGTATTCAAAGTCGGGGAGAGTGGCCAAGCTTATTACATTGGGACTCTGTCATCGGAGTTCACCTATGAGCGAGATTTAATTGGCGGGATGTCTGGCCAGACAAAATTTTTAATCCTTGATGAGTCTGCCAAATATATCCCTATATTTGAAAAGAGGGTTGGTAAAGGTATTCAGAAATCGCTCATGGTTCATGATAAGAATATTCCAAGAACGATAGATACCGAGCCTGAATTCCAAATTTTACTCCAAGTAATAAACGCCATTTTGTGAGAATTCACCACAGAGGCTTTATCAGCACTGCTCTGATATGAGACATTCAGCGTTACACTAATGCGTCTCATGTTTCGGGTAATAGAGTAAAAATTTATTGATTTCAACGCCTGAAATATTTTTGTGAAGGTAGAAGTGGTGCCTTATTAGTGTTTAACCGACTGCGCAACTGGCTGGAAAATCGCCGCGTTAAAAAAATGGGTTTTACTGCCGAGCAGTGGGAATCCGCCATTGCTGACTGGCCGGTGATGCATCGCTATCAGGGTGCCGAGCGCGATGCCCTGCGCGATATGTCCTTCCGTTTTCTGGTGCGCAAAACCTTTGCTTCCGGGAGCGGGTTTCAATATACCGACGCCATGTGCCTGAAGGTCGCCACCATGGCCTGTGTGCCGGTGCTGCATCTTGGTCTGGACTGGTATGACCGCTGGAAAACGGTGATTCTCTACGAAGATGCTTTTGTACCGAACCGCCCCTATCGTACCGAGGATGGCGTCGAGCATTCCCGGGGGCCGGGGCTGAGTGGTGAGGCCTGGTACCGGGGGCCGGTGATTTTGTCGTGGCAGGATATTTGCGAAACCGGTGCCCATACCCGCCACGGGAAGGCCAATAATGTGGTGATTCACGAGTTGGCGCACAAGCTGGATATGCTGCGCGACGGCGCCAACGGCGCGCCGCCGATGCACCCGGATATGCGCCCCGGCGAGTGGCACGATATTTTTACCGCGGTCTGGGATCGCCTGCAAAATGATTGGCGACACCACCGAACATTACCCCTTGATGACTATGCCTTGACCAGTCCAGCGGAATTCTTTGCGGTGTGCAGTGAGGCCTTTTTCGAGGCCCCGGAAAACATGCGGAAAGAAATGCCCGAAGTGTATCGGCTGCTCTGTCAGTTCTATCGTCAGCAGCCGGTGCCATTGGCTATTGCCGGTATGTGACAGTGCGCTTTCCCACAGCTCAAATATGTCTGGGGGCTTTTCTGTGAGGACGAATCACGCAGTCACCGGTCAGTATTAAGAGCGCTACTGGCTGTGCGAAGGGCTACGCTTAAACGATGAGACTGCATTTTTGTTACTGGCCATTAACGGGCGGCATTGGTTTGCGTCGCCGGTTTGTCCTGTTGCGAAAGCCTAGCCTCGGCGGCGAATCGGGTGGTCAGTACGTACCCGTTTAGGTGGCTTGCCAGATGGATGCGACGCCGGAATCACTGCGCAGCTTTTTTGCCCGCGATCAATTGCGTAATGGCAGAGGGTTGCTGATACGCGCCATCAACCCCCAGGACAAGGACGTGTTGCAGGAGGGGTTGCACCGCCTTAGCGCCGAATCTTCCTACTGCCGCTTCTTTCATTACAAGAATGACCTGTCGTTACAGGAGCTGAAAGACTTCACCGAGCCGGATTTTGACCGCCATGTGGCGCTGGTTGCTGTGGATGAAGATCTGGAAATGGTGGTTGGCGTGACGCGTTATTTCTCTTGCGATGACCTACCGGTAAGAACCGCAGAAATCATCCTGGCGGTGGAAGATGCATACCACGGTCTCGGCGTGGGCTCGTTGTTGCTGGGTCATCTGGTGGATCTTGGCCGTACGGCAGGATACCGGGAGTTTCGTGCCGCCGTGCTTGGCGAATACTACAAAATGCTGGATGTGCTCTACAACATGAATCTGCCACTGAGGCGTTCCATGGAAGGCAATACCGTTGAGGTGCACCTTTCACTCGACCAACCGCCGGTGATCTGACATGTGTGATTCAGCCTGGTTTTCAGTCAGTAGGAAAACGATTTCACCCGCATCGTCGGGAGCTGGTGGCCGGTATGTGTGGCCGCTGTTAATGGCAGTTCTGTTTCTGTTTGGGGGTGTGGGTTGCGCTCCGACAACCAAGATAGCCCGCCCAGCAGGGAGCGATGTGTTGGAGGAGCAACAGTGGCAGCGCATTGAGGCGGAAAAGGTTTACCTGGAGCGCAACGCACACTTGCAGGACCTGGCGTGGCGGATAAGAACAGCGGGCGTGCCGTTGTGCCCCGATGATCATATCCGGTCGGTGGGTTGGGTGTGGAAAGATACTGCCACGTTGGATAAAAAAGACAGAACCCTGTTTTCAGGGGTATACGGACTCAAGGATGGGATTGTGATAAGCCACGTCATCTTCGGTAGTCCGGCGGCCTATGCTGGCTTACGGGAGTTGGATGTGATCCGTTCGGTGAATGGGGTGACGATACCGGCAGCTAACGCCTCGGAGGTATTTGTGAAGTCCCTGGAGGCGGTGTCCATGCCGATGTCGCAACAGCATCTGGTGTTGGAGGTAGAGCGGGACGATCAGCGTGTGACACTGGATATCGTGCCGGTAACCACCTGCTCCTTTCCGGTGGTGCTGATAAAGGATGATGACCTGAATGCGGCAGCGGATGGGAGGGCCACTTATATCACTGCGGGTATGTATCGGTTTGCCGAGTCCGACGAGGAATTGATGACGGTCATCGCCCATGAGTTCGCCCATAACAGTGAAGGGCATATTGAGAAACGCACTGGCAACTACCTGTTGGGCAGTATCTTCGACATCATTGCCGCCGGTTACGGGGTCAATACCCAAGGTACTTTCGGCAATGTGGGTGGCAGTCTCTACAGCCAGGATTTTGAGCGCGAGGCAGATTACGTGGGCATGTATTATCTGGCCAATGCGGGTGTGGATACCGGAGTCGTCAATGCGTTCTGGCGGCGCATGGCGATTGAGCACCCGGAAGGCATCCGTGAACACTACAACAGCTCTCACCCGTCCACGGCGGAACGCTGGGCCAATCTCAAGGCGACCCATGAAGAGATTGAGCAGAAGCTGGTGAGCGAAGGGGCATTGCTGCCGGAACGGAAATAATCGACAAAACGCGTATTTTACCCGTCGATGGTGTTAACCAACGCAGCACTCTTTGATATCTGGGGTCTTCAACCCACTCTCACGGTGGAACGCCTTACCGATCTGCCTGAACAATTCAGTAAGTAACCCAAATGATATAACCCATACTCAGCTTCGCCGGACCTGGTAACACGGCGCAGACGGTGGCTATTGGCGATTCCTGCAGTGTTATTTTTTCTCAGATTGGTGCTGTCAGGTTCAGTGTGGGTATCACTCTTGGGTGTGTTGTCGTAGCCTTGCCCACTCAAATCAGAATACTGGTAGTGATTCATGCAGAAAGTTCTTTTGTTGGTGGATGTGCAAAACGTCTATTACACCGTCAGGCAGGTATACGGCTGTAATTTCGATTACAACGCGTTCTGGTCCCGGGTCACTGCCGGGCGAGAGGTGGTTAAGGCCTTTGCCTATGCCACGGAGCGGGGTGACCAGAAGCAGCGGGAATTTCAGAATATTCTGCGGGCCATTGGTTTTGAGGTGAAACTCAAAAATTTCATCCAGCGTGCCGATGGTTCGGCCAAGGGCGACTGGGATGTGGGCATTACCATTGATGCCATGGAATATGCCGGAGATGTAGACGCCGTAGTGCTGGTTTCCGGCGATGGCGATTTCGACCTGCTGGCGCATAAACTGCGGGAAGATAAAAACAAAAAGGTTGAGGTGTATGGCGTGCCTGGCCTGACCGCCGCTGCACTGATCAATGCCGCCAGTGAATTTATTCCCATCGACGATGGGCTGCTGCTGCGTTGAGTATCGGAATCGGCAGTACAGGGAGTGTTGCTCTGGAGCAGAGACCTTGATGTATTTCCTGATGTTTATCAGTGCACTGGGGGCGGGTTCGCTGCTGCCGTTTTACTCGGAAGTGGCACTGGTTACCTTTGTCGACGACGGCAACCCGATGTTGCTCTGGTTGGTGGCAACAGTGGGCAATACCCTGGGCGCCGCGCTGAACTGGGGGATAGGCCGTTACCTGATCCATTTTGAAAACCGTTCCTGGTTTCCCTTCAAACCGGAAAAACTGCACCGGGCCCAACATTGGTTCCAGCGTTACGGGGTATGGAGCCTGTTGTTGGCCTGGGTGCCCGTGGTGGGCGATCCGCTGACATTTGTGGCAGGAGTCATGCGGGTGAATCTGGGACTGTTTTTACTGCTGACGGCCATCGGTAAAGGCCTGCGCTACCTGATAGTGATCGTCCTGTATCTCAACCTGATCTGACTACGCGGTAGAAATCGAGCTCTAACAACACTCGTCGCTCAAAACTTTGCTTTAATGAAAACATGAATGATTTTCTCTATCTGGTGATGGATCAGGGCGGGCAAAGCAGCCGAGTGCTGGTTTTTGATGCCGTGGGCAGGCAACGGTTGTTACTGCGCGAACCGGTGAAGACCCGACACCCCATGCCGGGGCGGGTGGAACAGGACCCGGTTGAGGTGGTGGCCTCCATTCGCAGGTTGCTGGACAAGCTCCCCGATCAATTGGGGGGAGACATTCACAGGCTTAAAGCGGCGGCGCTGGTAACCCAGCGCTCAAGTTTGGTGTGTTGGGACCGGGAGACAGCAGCGCCCCTGTCGCCGGTGTTGAGTTGGCAGGACACCCGGGCTGCCAAGTTTATGGAAACACTGTCGTTGAGTGATGAGGAAATAGCCCTACACACGGGTCTGCGACCCAATGCACATTACGGGGCCAGCAAGCTGCGCTGGTGTCTGGATACCATTCCCGGGGTGAAGGCGGCGCTGGGGGAACAGCGTCTGGCTTGTGGGCCTTTGGCCAGTTACCTGCTGTACGCCCTGACCCGACAACATCACTTTGCGGTGGACCCTGGCAATGCCCAGCGGACATTGTTGTGGCACTTGCCTTCGGGGGATTGGGGTGAAGTCCTGCTGGCGCAGTTTGATATTCCAAAATCTATTCTTCCTCCGTTACAACCCAGCGCCAGCGACTTTGGTGACCTGCAGATTGGCGATGTCCAGTTACCTGTCGCGCTGCTCAATGGTGATCAAAATGCCGCCTTTTTCAGCCAGGGAGAATTGCCCGGGGAGCAGGTGACCATCAATGCCGGCACCGGAGCGTTTATAGCCGTGCGCTGTGCTCCCTCGGTATCAGCTCCGGCGGGACTTCTGAAGACGCTGATTTTCGAAACAGGGACTGAAGCAGAATCGGCGCGCTGGTTTGTGGTGGAAGGAACGGTTAATGGTGCAGCCAGTGCGCTGGAATTACAGGCGGCGGAACTGGGTGTTGCCGATTATCAGCGGAGTCTAGATCAGTGGCTGAAATCCGAAACCGTCATCCCGCTTTTTTTAAATGGCGTGGGAGGGCTGGGTGCACCCTATTGGCGGGGAGATTTCTGTAGTCGATTTGTCGACCTTGATGCCAATAACAATAAGGCCGCCCTGGTGGCGGTGCTGGAAAGTATCGTCTTCCTGTTGATGGTAAATCTGCTGCGCATTCGCGACTGGCGGGGTGAGCCGGAGCCACTGACCCGCATACTGGTGGGGGGTGGCCTCTCACAGCTGGATGGTTTCTGTCAGCGGCTCGCGGATTTGTCCGGACTGCCGGTGATACGCAGTGCGGACACGGAAGCGACCGGCAGGGGAGCAGCATTTCTGTTGGCGGGCCAGCCGGGAGATTGGCTGGTTTATCCCGGGGATGAATTTACCCCGGTAGAAAATGCCGAACTGGCGGGCCGTTTTCAGTACTGGTTACAACGGATGGCTGAGGCTACGGACAAACCTCTGTAGAAGTACCTCGGTGGGTTACGATTTGGGTTCTTCGCAAAGGCGTATGTGTTGGGTGTCGGCGATGTGGTTGGCGCGACCCAACTGCTTCTCGACACGTTGCAGCACTTTTTCCGCTGTAGCCCGGTAACCGGTGAGTTTGCCGCCGTAGATGGCCAGGTAACCGTTACTTTCAACAAACTGAACTTCGCGACTGCGCAGGTGAAATCCCATCGCTTCTTTGGGTAGGACTTTTTTGGGTAAAACCCTGAGTCCGGCCATTTCGCCGCAGACTTGCCCGGGGTAGTCCGGGAAATAATGGTGAAGCACCTCAAGCAGATACTGCCTTTCCTCATCTTTGACTGCGGTGTTATCCGGGTTGTTGTCAAAAGCGGTTTCAGTGGTGCCGAGCAGGGTGCCGTCGTACCAGGGCACCACAAACACCGCGCGGCCATCGCTGGGGGCTTCCAGATAGAAACACTGCTCGCTGATCTTTTGATCCAGGATGAGGTGCGCTCCCTGAACCAGGTCAATGTCGATGATCTGTGGTTGGGGGGTAATAGCGCGGGCAAGCAAATTGATCCAGGGCCCTGCGGCGTTGACCAGCAAGCGACAATGGATCGTTTCGATACCCGCAGTAGTTTCCAGCTCTACCCGGTAGCCCTGCGGTGTTTGTGTGGCAGACCGCAGTGTGGCAGGACAACGGGTATCAGCCCCGAGGGATTGGGCGGAGCGGACCACGGCTTCAGTCAGGCGGGTGTCGTCGGTTTGGGCATCCCGGTAGCGGAAAACCTTCTGGAGTCCTTCTGTTTTCAGGCCACACAGGGCCGACCAGTCTGCCGACGGGACCACTTCAAAGCGGCCTTCGCTGCTGCAGCCGGTTAGCAGCCAGTAGAGTGTCAGTCCCGCGCGGATTTGCCAGGGACGGTAGGTGGAATCGTGGTAAATGGGGATGGTAAACCAGTTGCTGTGTACCAACTCCGGTGCCAGCTTCAGGAGCAGACTGCGCTCTTTCAGGCTTTCTCTCACCAGTGAAAAATCACCGCTTTGTAAATAGCGCAGGCCGCCGTGAATCAATTTGCTGGATTTGCTGGATGTGCCCGCCGCCCAGGCGGTTTTTTCAACAATGAGTGTTTGGTAACCGGCAGCCTGTGTGGCCTGGGCCACGCCAGCACCCTGAATGCCGCCGCCGACCACCAGTACATCGACGGTGGTTTCAGAGGTGGAGGAGGTGGGTGAAATAGCGTCCAAGCTCAGAGCGCCCGGTGGGCCAGATTTTCCAACAGACCACCGATATCGAAGGTTTCCACCATATCGGCCCCGCGGTCAAACCAGGCAATGGCCTGATCCGGGTCTTCCACTTCGTAGATTACCCAGGTGGGCGTTATTTCATCCAGAGAAGAGCCCTCCGGCACTTTGTCCGTATCACAGAAGATAAACTCCGGTTGGATACGTTGCATCAGATTGCCCTGACGTTCTTCCCAATCCTTCAGTACCAGCCCCAGTCTGGGGAAGCCCTGCTGGTGGGCATAGTCGATAAATTCATCACTGAAGCTGATCAGTACGCACTGATCCCTGACCGGGGTGAGTATCTTGCTGACGATGTCATAGGCCGCTTCCAGGCCCACAATGTGCAGGCCGCTGCGTTTCATTTCGATAAAGGCGGTGACCTCTGGATGTTCCTCCAGCAGGCTGACCAGATCGCAGAGTGGTGTGATGGTCTGGTTAATAAACTGGTCGCCAAGGCGTTCCGGCTCATGGGCAGGGCGGCTCACCAGTTCGTCGAGGGTCAGTAGGTGTACCGCATTTTCTTCACCGCTGATGCGTGTCATGAGGTTGTCGTGGTACAGCACGGGCTGCTGATCGGCGCTGAACAGGATATCGGTCTCGATAAAGTGCGCGCCGGCATCAATGGCCGCCGCCATGCCTAGCAGGGTATTTTCAGGGTAATGTTTGGGGTAACCCCGGTGGGCTACCAGTCGATCCGCGAGCATGGCTGTTTTCCCTTCCGTTCTGATCCTATCCTAGTCCAGTCGGACGGGAAGTCACAGCCCTGTCGCTTTGGCGAGTGGGCCGATCAGGCCATCTTTTTCTCGCCGGCGTCCACGGATTGCAGAATCAGAGTGTTGATGGTCATGGGGCCGACACCGCCGGGAACCGGGGTCAGTGCAGCGGCTCTGTCATGCAGTGGGGCCAGTTCGATATCGCCAACTCCACCCGGGTGATAGCCGGCATCGACAACCACTGCGCCATCCTTGATCCATTCCGCCTTGATAAACTCCGGTTTGCCTACGGCACCCACCACGATGTCGGCAGTGGCGATCATAGCTGGCAGGTTTTCAGTGCGGGAATGACAAATCGTCACCGTGGCGTTGGCATTCAGCAGCATCATCGCCATCGGCTTGCCGAGAATAGGGCTACGGCCTACCACCACGGCGTGTTTGCCTGACAGGGGAATATCGTAAGCTTCCAGCAAGCGCATGATGCCTTGGGGGGTCGCCGAGCCGTAGGCGAATTCGCCCATGGCCATGCGACCAAAGCCGAGGCAGGTGACGCCATCCACGTCTTTTTCCAGGGCGATGCTGTCAAAACAGAGACGCTCGTCAATCTGTTCCGGTACCGGGTGTTGCAGCAGAATACCGTGGCAGTTGGGGTTGGCATTCAACTCTTTAATCTTGGCCAGCAGTTGTTCGGTTGTGGTGGATTCCGGCATCTCCACGGCGATGGATTCCATGCCCACCCGTTTGCAGGCGTTCTGTTTCATGCGCACGTAGGTGGCGGAAGCTGGGTCGCCGCCCACCAGGATGGTGGCCAGGATAGGCGTCTGGCCGCCACTTTTCTCTTTCAGGGCGTTAACGCGCTCACTCAGTGCGGCTTCGGTTTTCTGTGCGACGGCTTTGCCATCGAGGATGAGTGCGGCCATGGTTGGTTAAGCTCCTGATTGGATAGTGAAAGCCGGGCATTTTCGCACTTCGCTTCGTTCCTGTGAAGGGAATCGCCACCCCCTTATTGAGGGGCTTTTTCATTGACGAGGCTGGTCGTCGCCAGTATTATGCGCACCTCTCGAAAGAGGGCACTTGAGTGATAACGGGGAATAGCGCAGTCTGGTAGCGCGCCTGCTTTGGGAGCAGGATGTCGGGGGTTCGAATCCCTCTATCCCGACCATTCCTTTTTGTTTACGATCCCTTCTTTATTTTCCCTTAATAGTAACGTCTTGATTTTTATCGTCTTTGCGCGTTTTCTGTGAGTCTGGCCGTCAGATATCTGAAGTCTGAATGTTTTTGCTATTTCTTTTCCCTTCAGATGCCCTGAAAGAGCGATAACCGCTTGCTTGCGAGTGTTTCTGCTCTTAAAATCTCATTCTTTCGGCTTATCTATAAAGAAGCATTAAAAGTATTGCGAGGATTTTTCATGCAAGTTTCCGTTGAAACGACTTCTGGTCTTGAGCGTCGCGTCACAATTCAGGTGCCAGCAGCGCAAATTGATGAAGCAGTTGAGGAGCGTCTGAAACAGACTGCTAAAAGCGCACGTATCAACGGCTTCCGTCGTGGCAAGGTGCCAATGAGCTTTGTTCGTCGTCAGTATGGCAACGAAGTGCGTGCAGAGGTTGTTTCTGAAGTTATGCGTACCAAGTA
>JALRJN010000021.1 GCA_023261185.1 Porticoccus sp. | reverse complement strand
AGAGCGATCACTTTGAGGGGTTGACCAGCGACTTTCCGCTCTATATTATTCGCGCCTCTGGATGATTTCCTTCCGCCTTAGCTCAGTTGGTAGAGCAAATGACTGTTAATCATTGGGTCGCTGGTTCGAGCCCAGCAGGCGGAGCCAAATACTAAAAGGGTTGTAGCAATACAGCCCTTTTTTATTGTCCAAAAAATCTCTTTGGATAACTCTGGGATAACAAACGCCCTCCAATTTGAACAGACGTAAAAAACCCCGATCATGGTGAGAGGACCGGGGTCTTTTAGTTGCTTTGGGGAGAAGCATGTTGCTGTTGTAATGAGTTAGTCATCACGAATGGCTAGAAGTTCCCAAATGTATTAACTGCAAAGTATTTTTTTCTATTGAGAATCCCTTCTAAAGCTTGTCATTAGAAGTTCAGAAATCTTATCGCGGGTGTATTCCTAAGCTATTGTTTCCAAACCGGCAGTTCTCGCATCAGTTTGATATCGTTAATCAAGGACAATGCCGCCCATTCTTCCAGGGGAAAACGAATACCCCCATCTTCCTCCCCGTACTTCTCCACCAGCTCTGACTCTATTTCCTGATTCAGGTTAAAAGTACCGATACTCAGCATGCCCCAGCCACGAAATAATCTGGCATCAATGACAGAAAAACTAATGAGAGTTAGCTCTTCATGTCTGTCATCACGGAAAATACGTCGAAAGAGTGCATTAACATCCTCAAACTTACCCTCTAACGCTTGCAGAAAGTGTGTTTCACTCGCCAACAGAACACCTGTAATCCCAGACTGCTCATTTCTTGGCTCGCTGGACATGATGATGTCCTGAACTAAAGTCCAATTTAGAGGAGCAACACTACGGCTCTTGTAGATAATTCGATACATGTCATAACCCGTTCGTCTCTAAAATTTATACGATGTTCGCTAGTTGTTTTCAGTATCTTTTCTACGGCTATACGCCAATCTCAGATCTGTTCGTGACTTAAGCACATTGCCATTCTTTGCCTTGATAGTCTTAAAAAACTAACGTCCAGCAACCACACAAAAAGCTCGCTTAACCACTAGAGTGGCCCTAGAGCATTAAAACACCACAATATACACAGTCACAAAAAACCCCGACCATTGCTGTGATCGGGGTTCTGACTGCTGTTTGGGGAGAAGAATTTGCTGGGTGTTATCTATTGGTCAACACTGAATCTACTAAGTTCAAACTTTTTTGAAAAAATTTACCGAGACGCTCGAATGGTCATCTATGAGTCTGGCAGACTGGAACCGGCCGGGATATTGCAGTGGATTTTCTATCCCCATACACTAGGGCGGCCACTAGGCAGGCTCGGTGAGCAATCATATGAAAAAGTTCTTCCGACCCTCTGCCTGCATGCCATTTCACATAAAAATAAACCGACAGGCAGTACCTATGATTTTTAAAACTTTACGCTATTCAGTGCTACTTGGCCTGTTGATATCCGGTCAGACCTTCGCCAGCACCGTCTTTGAGGACACCCTGCAGGAAGCAAAGAATGGCAATCCTCAGGCACAAAGCAAGCTGGGCAATATGTATGCCGAAGGCAGAGGTACCGAGCAAAATAACGTCAAGGCGTTTATCTGGATGTCTGCTGCCAAGGCCAATGGTGACACAGCTTCCGAGCACAGTCTGAATACCCTGCGCAAACGTATGTCATTGAAAGAAGTGATTGACGGCCAGGCCAAGGCTGCCAAGTGCATCGGTTCCCACTACCAACGCTGCAAATAGCCTCTCTCACCCCACCCTGCAATCTCGATACTGGGCGAATAGAACCGGATCGTCTAAGGTGTCGTATAGTTAGATACAGGTTTTTTATCAGGAAGGCTGTTTAAGGTGAATTAGTCATGTTGTTATCGCTGCTATTGTTTATCGCATTGTTGGTTTCCGTGCTCTATTACCAGCCTCCGCTGCGACTGGGATCAGTCATTCTGGTCTTGGGCACCCTGTTCTTGACCACTTACAGCGGTATTATGTGGCTTCTGTTATTCCCCACCCTGCTGATCACCGCCATTCTCAATATTCCCCAGTGGCGGGAACGTGCGCTGATAAAACCCGCCTACCAGCTGCTACGCCGCTCCATGCCAAGCATGAGCAAAACCGAGCGGGAAGCTCTTGAGGCAGGCACCACCTGGTGGGAGAAGGAGCTCTTTGGGGGCCAGCCTGACTGGTCCATGTATAGCGATATCACCCTTCCCCAGCTCAGCGAAAAGGAACAACAGTTTCTCGACAACGAAGTGGAACAGCTCTGCCAGCTCGTGGATGAGTGGGATATTGGTCAACGCAAGGATCTGTCCCCCGAAGCCTGGGATTTCCTGCGCCAGAATGGCTTTTTCGGACTGATTATTCCCGAAGCATTCGGCGGACTGGATTTTAGTCCCTATGCCCAAAGCCGCATCATGAGCAAGATCGCCAGTAAATCACCCACCACGGCAGTGACCGCCATGGTTCCCAATTCTCTCGGGCCCGGGGAACTGCTGGTCAAATATGGTACGGAAGAGCAGAAGCAATACTGGTTGCCACGGCTGGCCAACGGCACAGAACTGCCCTGTTTTGGCCTCACCGGACCCGAGGCAGGCTCTGATGCCGGCTCAATTCCCGATATGGGCATAGTCTGCCGCGGGGAGATGAACGGCGAAGAGGTACTCGGCCTTAAATTAACCTTCAGCAAACGCTGGATCACCCTGGCACCGGTTGCCACCGTGATTGGCCTGGCCTTCAAATTGCGGGACCCCGAAGGCCTGCTGGGCGATCCGGATACAGTCGACTACGGCATTACCTGCGCACTGTTACCCGCCAATCATCCCGGAATCGAGATTGGTCGCCGTCACAACCCCGGCGGACCCTTCATGAACGGCCCCATCAAAGGTGAAGACGTATTTATTCCCGTGGACTGGATCATTGGCGGGGCCAGCATGGCCGGCAAGGGCTGGCGCATGCTGATTGAATGCCTGGGCGCTGGGCGAGGAGTTTCTCTACCCTCACTGGCCACCGCTGGCAGCGAGATGTGTTATCTCAATGTGGGCGCCTATGCCCGGATTCGCCGTCAATTCAATATGGAAATCGGCAAATTCGAGGGGGTTCAGGAAGCGACTGCAGAAATTGCCGCTGGTGCTTATACCCTTGAAGCCATGAGACAACTGGTTACCCGTGGCCTGGATGACGGCGCACCATCGGTACTCACCGCCATGGCCAAATACCATGCCACTGAGCGCATGCGCACCATGGTCAACCACGCCATGGATGTGGTGGGTGGGCGAGCCATTCAGTTGGGACCCCGCAATTTTCTGGCCGCCATGTACCACACCATGCCGGTGGCCATTACGGTTGAAGGCGCAAACATACTGACCCGCTCGTTGATGATTTTCGGTCAGGGCTCCATGCGCTGCCATCCCTACCTGTTTGAAGAGCTTCAAGCCCTGCAGAATGCAGATGAGGTCGCAGGTAAAGAAGCATTTGAGCCACTGCTGATGGCACACCTGGCACACACTGGTAGCAACATGGCACGTACCCTGGTGTTTGGCCTCGGGTGTGGACTGGGCAGCCCCCTACCGATCAATGCCAACAGCTTCAACAAACCCTGGTACCAGAAAATCAATCACCTGAGCGCGGCTCTGGCCACCTGTGCCGATGTGGCGCTGGGCACGCTGGGAGGCAGTATCAAGCGCCGGGAACTGCTGTCTGCAAGGCTCGGCGATATTCACAGTGAACTGTTAATTGCCTGCAGCATTCTCAAATACCATCAATCATTGCCAACCAGTGATGCCAATGACGCCCATGCCTCATTTGCACTCAAGCGCTCACTGAACAATGCCCAGCAGAGCCTGGTGGCATTCTGTGACAACTTCCCACAACGCTGGCTGGGATGGCTTTTGAAGTTCCTCTGCCTGCCCCTGGGCAGACGCTACCAGGCTCCCGACGACAACCAGATCCGTGAACTGGGGGCGCTGATTATGGAACCCAATCCGGTTCGCCAAGCCCTGAAACAGTATGTTTACGTTAGCGAGAGCTCCGACGATGCCGCTGGACGTATTGAAAATACGTTCAGCGCACTGCTGGAAGTGGACAGTGCCTGGCAGGCATTCAGTCGTGCGCGCAGCAAAGGTGAACTGGGTGCCAGTGGCGATCTGGACACCGAACTGTCTGAAGCACTGCGGCTGGAGATTATTACTGAAGCCGATGTCGAGCCACTGAAAACCTACGATCAACTGCGCTTTGACAGCGTTCTCACAGATGATTTTGAGGCATTGTGATCAGCCATACCGCCTGAATCACTTTGATCGGTAAGCTACCCGGCGCATCAAGGGAAGGTACAGGCGATAGGGCAGGATGCGTAATAACTTAAGCCAATACACAAAGCGCGCCGGAAACGTAATTTCAAAACGCCGGGAGCCCAAACCTCGATAAATGGCCTCTGCCGCATCTTCCGGTTCCATCAGCGCCGGCATGTGAAAATCGTTTTTATCCGTGAGCGGCGTACGGACAAAACCCGGATTGATCACCTGCAGGCGCAGTCCGGTGCCCTGAAGATCCACATAAAGCGACTCACACAAACTGATTAACGCCGCCTTGCTGGCACAGTAGGCAGCCGCCTTAGGCAGGCCCCGGTAACCTGCCACCGAGGACACCACAGCAATATGTCCTGCATGTCGAGACAAGCAGTGGCGTAGGACGACGTCCAGACAATTGATGGTTCCCTGCAGGTTCACGTCCAGAAGTCGCCGGCACCGTTGGGCAGAAAATCTCCCCGCTCCATCCGGGTCGTGGGTGCCCGCATTCAACACAAACAGGTCCGGGGACACCCCCTCACTCTCCCAGCGTTCAAACAGAGATGAAACTTGCCCCGGTCGGCGGATATCCAGCGGTGCAGGAATAAATTTTCCGGGAGTACCGGCGAGGCTATGTTGCAGTTCCAGCAGTTCTTCCACCGTGCGCGACGAGCCGTAGACCGTGCAGCCCTGCTGGCATAATTTTTTGGCCAGCGCCGCACCGATACCGCGACCGGCACCGGTTATCCAAGCTACCCGCCAGGGGCAGACACCTTCACTTTTAGTGCTCATCAATCGCCTCCAGCCTCAGTGTTTGAGATCACAAACAGACAACAGGTTTTTTGGCTCTGCCGTTTTCAGGCGATGTATGGACAGAGTGATTTTGCCGACGGGAATACCAAACTTGCTCATGGTCGCCCTGTTGAGCAGGTTGTCCTCATCAATCAGATACAACCAGTCATTGAGCTGTAGATGCCGTTCCTTGCCATTCACGGTAACCGCCAGGGTGTAGTGCCAGTTCAACGCATTGCCCCGAGTCACGCCCTCGGCGGTGCCTATCACATCTCCGGCAACACCGGTGTAGTGATTGCCATCCTTGGTGAGCTTCCAGCAGCGCTGTTGGTGTTCGCCATCATCAAAAAAGAACTGCTCGTCCAGCACACCCTGATTACCTTCCCACGTGGCATGGATATCGGCCCGGAAACGGCGAATCACACGGCCTCGAAAGTCCTGAACCATGCCATAGGCCTCAAGCCTGCCGTTAAAAAACTGATCCAGATGCAGAGCCGGGGTATTGTTCTGGTAATCGTCAATACTGGCCGAACAACCCGCCAGCAAAGCCCCTGCCAGATAAATGGATTTTGCCTTGATGGTTCTCATACCGATCTCTCCATCATTTGAGTTCACCCCGCAGTTTTCGGGTTAGCTTGGGATAGTCACTGTCATCGCCCAGCCAGATATTCAGGAAGGCTTGGGAAAAGTCCTTTTCGGGAAGCGAACCAATGTGCTGTCCCTGCAGATAAAAGTGACCATGGCCATCCTGATCCATGAAAAAAACCATCTGCTCTCCCTTCTCCACGTTGGGCCATATCACCCCCAGATGATTGAGCCAGTCATCGCGTTTTTTGGAGGACATGTCGCCCGCCAGTCGCTTGCGGGTTTCCTTGAGCAATCGGGTATTGCTGATATCCCGATGAAATGTAAGACGTAACAACAGCGGCCCCTGCAACCGCTGCAAATCGCCGAAAGGGTTCAACAGTTCCGCAGTGTAGATTCTGAAAAAAAGGAAACTCAGTTCTGCCTGCCCGACGGTCAGAAGGTCTTGCGGGAGCGGCCTGGCCACTGCAGACGGAGGGGCAATCAGCAGGACGATCAGGATCCAGCGATTAAGCTTTAACATGCCAACCTCCAACGATATCTGCCAATTTCAGCAAGGCGGGAAACAGCAGCAGCCATACCAGGGCCAGCAAAGCTGCCACCTCCAACTCAGCAAGACCAAAGTTCACCGCTCCCAGACGACCGGCAGCCAGATATGTCAACGTGCCCAACAGAGAACCCGCCAGTGCGGAAATCAGGTAACGTCCGGAAAACCAGGTCAATCCCTGTCGCAGGGTGGCACTAAAGGCAAACCACAACAGCAACAACCAAAGCGGCGGCCAACCCTGACCAGAGGAAAAGATAAAGACACCATAGCGTGTCAGGAATGTATCCACCGCAAACCCCAGTAGCGCACAGCTGGTGACAACCAAACATTCGGCAAGGGGTTTGCGGTGACCGAGAAGGTGCAACACCAGCAGCGCTATCACCACCCACAGGGCGTCGTTACCCATCAGGATGCAAAGCCACCAGGCCAGTTGGAATCCAGCCAGGTTAACCCACCAGAATTGTGACAGGCCTGAAAACATATTCACTCCAATACATGGTCGCTCCATCGCAGACTAGGCGCATAAATTTCTCACTGTGCAGATTTTACGCAGCAATTGCGCTGGCAGATCATCCACGCCCCTAAGTGATCCGTCATCAGCGGCCTTACGTAAAGTCTGGTGTTGATGGAAAACCATTATGACGACAAGACAACTGGCAAAATTGCGAAGAAGCGGACAACTATCCGGTGTGAAATTTGTAGCAACATCCTGTGGCCCCATGGTTATTCAGGTCTGGTTCCAACAAGACAAGACCATGGTTAAAAAACTCATCAAAGATGTGCATGGCAAGGTAGTGACCTGCCAAAACCTTTCACAGGCTTATGATGTTTGCCGCTCTGCGGGTGTCAGACAAGCAGAACTGATGCAGGTTTTGCCCCATACAGAAATCTGCTCCGCACCTGAAGATAACCTGACAAATCCGTCAATCACCCTATGTTTCTAAACTGAGACGAACAGCAATGTCACATTCACCTTCTTTCTCCAAATGGCCGGGCATTATTACCCTGGCTTGCTTGTTTCTAGCACCAATGCCAGGGGTGGCAGACATGAACAACAACCAACAAATCACCAAAGGCAATGAGGCCACCTGTAACAATATCTACCAATTCAGCGTTCCCGATCTAATTACCAATCAACCCGTAAACTTCTGTGATGCATTCAAGGGAAAAGTGCTCATCATTGTGAATACCGCCAGCAAATGCGCGTTTACCGGTCAATACGAAGGATTGGAAGCTCTCTACAAAGAATATGCCGACCAGGGCCTGGTGGTATTGGGGTTTCCCTCCAATCAGTTCGGCGGGCAGGAACCCGGCCGACCAGAGGAAATTCATAATTTCTGCAGAGTCACCTACGGCGTTCAGTTTCCCATGTTTGCAAAAAGTCAGGTGCGAAAAGAAGGCGCAGACCCCATATGGAAATTTTTGGGGGAATCATCGGGGACTTACCCAAAATGGAATTTCTACAAATACCTAATTAACCGTCAGGGAGAAGTCGTCGATGTGTACAGCAGTTTTACGTCACCGGATAGTATGCGCTTTAAACGGGCCGTGAAGGCATTGCTGTAAAAAAACGGTTACATAAGTCTGTTTTAGAGCGTGTACTGCAGCCAAAAAACAGATCGAATCAAATATAGAATCAAACTATGCCATTAAAAAATATCGCCATTATCGGTGTAGGCCTAGCCGGTGCCACACTCGCAAACCGTCTTACACAGGCCGGGCGGGATGTCACGATTTATGAAAAAAGCCGTGGCACAGGGGGCCGACTTGCCAGCTGCCGCCTGGGCGATACCCCCACCAATCTTGGAGCACCCTGGTTCCAACCAGAATCAAAGGCTTTTCATGACTGGCTACTGAACCAACCGGACATTCAAGAACGGGTTCTGGAGCCTCAGGATTTCAATGGCTCGCCTCTGGCACCTGTGACCGTATTGTCGGTCGACCCCTACCAAAGCTGCATGACCAGAAGGCTTACCGAGGGCGCCATTCTCAATACTGGCGTCCGAATTTCTGCGCTACATAGCTCGGAAAATGGTGTCACTCTGGAAGATGCCAACGGTCGAAAAATAGCCCATCATGACGCGGTGGTGGTGACAACACCGTCACCTCAGGCGCTACCCCTATTAGCGCCTGTCGATGATTTTGTACGACTCGCGGCGAGTGTTGACACCCTACCCACCTGGGTCACGGTGGTTGGTCTGGAACAGGGCTGCGGTGCGGGCAGCAGTTACCTTTGTGGCCAACACCCGGTGTTGTCCAGGGCAATTTGCCATCAGCGCACCCCCCTCCCTGGAACCCACTCCAACACCAACCCGTTCCAGGAAATCTGGCAACTGGAAGCTAACGCGGACTGGAGCCTGGACCACGAGGATTCACCATCCCGCGAGGTGGCAATAAAAATGCTGGAAAGCTTTTCCAGGATTACCCAACAAACCCTGAAGATCACCGGGCTGCGTAGCCATCGCTGGCTTTATGCACGCCATGAATCCCCACTGACTGATGATTACCTGTGGAGCGATAAACAATATGTTGGCGCCTGCGGTGATTGGTTCAGGCACGATGGCAGCGAAGGAGCCTGGCTGAGCGCCAATGCCCTGGCCGACAAATTGTTGCAGGAAGATGCTTAACCAATGATGTCCCACAGCAGTCATACGTCATCCGGGTTAACTCAGGGCTCAGCGCTGAAGCCGACCATTGTTTTCTACGATGGTGCCTGCCCCATCTGCCAGAAAGAAATTCACCATTACCGGAAACTGAAAAGCCTCAAGCCCATCGACTGGCAGGATATTTCAGGCCATTGCCCCATGCTTGAACAGTATGGCATTGACAAAGAAGAGGCCATGAAGCGCTTCCACGTGATCGAATACAACGGCGTTATTTCTCAGGGCACGGAGGCATTTCTTGCCCTGTGGCGGGCATTGCCCGGCTACCGGCACCTGGCAAATATCATCGATTTCTGCCATTTACAGGGATTGCTTGAATGGGCTTACAGGGGGTTCGCCCGACGGCGCTTTCGCCAGGCCTGCCTGCGTAATGACAAGCGGTGCCGCACAGACACAAGCCAATAGCTGCAACCTCACGTTGCCCGCTGATAACTGGCCAGGCTTTCTGCTCTTGCCCGAGAGTAATCAATGATGGGTAATGGACGTCCCAGAGAAGCAGCCCGCTCCGGATCATGACGTTGCAGACCGTTCAGGGCCCGCAACTCCGGCAACCACTGGGCCACGTATTCACCCTGTGGATCAAACCGTTCAGCCTGGCGCATGGGACTGAAAATTCGAAAATAGGGGGCGGCATCCGCACCCACCGAGGCACTCCACTGCCAACCGCCCAGATTGGACGCAAAGTCGCCATCTACCAGGTTCTGCATAAAAAACCGTGCCCCGTGCCGCCAGTCCTGTCGCAGCAACTTGGTTAAAAATGAGGCCACAATCATGCGCACCCGGTTGTGCATCCATCCGGTGGCCAGCAACTGCTTCATCCCGGCATCGACAATCGGGTAACCGGTTTCTCCACGGCTCCAGGCATCAAACAGCGATTCATCCTGTAGCCAGTGAATGCGAGACTCTACATCCGGCTTGAAGGGCTGCCAGCGATTCATCTCCGGGAAATGCACCATCAGATGACGGTAAAACTCACGCCAGATAATTTCTGTGACCCATTGGTTGTCCAGCCAGCTATCGGGGGCAAACTCAGCCTGGAGTGCGGCCAGGCACTGACGGGCTGAAATCACCCCACAACTGAGATAAGGGGATAGCGAAGAGGTACCTTCGTGGGCGGGGAAATCCCTCTGGCCACCGTAATCCACTGCCTTGTCTGCCACAAACTGCTGCAGGCGCTGGTGAGCGACCTCTGTTCCCGACGGCCAGAGTTTCTGCGACCAGTGGGTGTTGCCCACCGCATAGGCCAGAGAATTTGGTATTCGGTCACCATCCCGCTGCGGCTGCAACGGCATTCGAGGCTGTGCCTCAGGCAACGGCAGCGGTTGCGGGTGCTGCGACGCAAACTCCCGCCGCCATGCTTTGCTGAACGGCGTGAACACCCGAAATGGGTGGCCCTGACCGTTCATGATGGTACCAGGAGCAAACACCACGTCGCCGTGGAAGCCGAAGACCTCTATACCTTCTGCGTGAAAGCGTTCGACAACCTGTTTATCCCGTATGACTTCATTGAGGCAATACTCCTGATTGAGGAATAAACCGTCACACTGCAACTCGCGGGCAAGTGAGCAAAGCTGTTCTGGAACGTGCTCAAAGCTGCCGGCGTCAATCACCCTGAGAGGTATATTGAGCTCGGCCAGTTCAGTTTGCAGGGAACGCAGGCATGCCAGCCAGAATTCCACCCTGGCCGTGGATTCATCGTGGCTGGACCATTGCTCGGTACAGAAGGCGACAACTGCCACGACCCCTTTTCCATCGGCTCGCCGACAGGCATTAAACAACGCCGGGTTGTCACGACAACGCAAATCGTTACGAAACCAGACTAGCTTCATTGATAACGATCGCGGGTTACAAACCGAGCAGGGGTTGAGCGAGTTTACCCATCAGAGAGGTATAGCGCAGGGGAAACTCTGTGGCGATCAGGCAAATACAGTCATGGTCACTGTCCACCAGGGGCTGGTGGGTGATACGGTCATCCAGATCAGCAACATCTCCTGAAGAAAAACGGCCCACGTCGTCCGAATAGGAGCCTCGCAACAGCTGTGTAAGTTCGCTGCCCCGATGGGTGTGGGGAAAGGCAGTTTTGCCCGGTGCGACCCGCAACAGTCGGGTAACACCCTCGCCCTGACTCGGTAAATTATGAATCCATAGACCGGAAACAACCTTCTTCCAGGGAATGTCATCCAGGGAGTCACCCACGTAGCTGGCCAGGGGCCTGGGTACCTCCGAGTCCTGCGGTGCTGAAATAACAGAGGTTTCCAGGGGCTCGGCATCGAGACGTTCCAGCACATGCAGTAGTGAATTATCACTCACGGCCGAGAGACTGCCCTTTTCAAGCAAGGCGCCGCCTATGGTTTCCAGTTTACGAACACGTTGTTGACAGTGCTCGCACACCGACAAGTGGCAGGCAACCACCAGGGCAGCTCCCTGCCCCACAGCACCAGCCACGTAGCTGAACAATGTCGCCTCATCCAAGTGGTGTTTAATATTCATAATCACCTCCCAGCGTCAGCTTAAGTTTTTCAGCAGCCAGGCGAATTCGCGATTTGACGCTGCCAAGCGGAATGGAAAGCCGATCGGCAATCTCGGAATGAGTGCGGCCTTCATAGAATGACATATAGATTACCTGTGCCTGGTTTTCCGGTAGCTGGTGAATGGCCATGGCCACGCGGTCTGAAATCATTGACTGCTCTGCCCCATGCTCTTCATGCAATTCACCCTCCTCATCACGCCAGGTATCGAGGTCGTATTCCGGGTATTTTTGCTTGCGCATCCAATCGATGCTCTGGTTTCGAGCCAGGGTATAAATCCAGGTGCTGGCAGCCGCTTTTTTCGGGTTGAACAAGTGGGCCTTGCGCCACACCAGCAGCATGGTCTCCTGGGTGAGCTCTTCTGCAGTACCCTCGGTCAGGCCCAGGCGTACAATGTAGCCCTTGATACGCGGCGCGAAGTGACGAAACAGCTGTATAAAAAGCTGTTTGTCCCTGGTCATGGACAGGGATGCCAGCATCGCTGACCAATCAGCGCTTTTTGTCTCAGCCATGTCTCTCGCTTTCAGTGCAATTACATTGTCCACCGTTTCTCCCGGAGGTTTATCCCTCATATCTTCTCCTACGAGTAACATGGCTAAATAGATCAACCGAGCAGACCTTGAAAAATGTTTTCGAGGCCGGTGACGCAAGGCAACATTGAACGAAAAACCGGAGTTGATCACTTATCAATGAGCATTTTGAGTTCAATGTTAACCAAGCAGAAGCTAGGCAGATAGTTTTTCAACTGACTCACAGGGTAGTTGCAAGCCAATACAAAGCCAAACAAAACCGGTGATCCCTCTGAAGGGTATTTGCGTAATAGCCTTGTGTAACTGTTGTAGTTGTTCTGTATGAGTAGAGGTTCTGTATGAATGCCACACCCTTACCGGTGAAACCACCCCGCAAAAAAATTGCCGTGATTGGCTCTGGCATTTCCGGCATGAGTTGTGCGTGGCTTCTCAACCAATCCCAGGATGTCACCCTCTACGAAAAAGATGACCGGCTGGGAGGACATTCCAATACGGTTACGTTTGAGCTTAATCAACAGCCTGTCAGCGTTGACACCGGGTTTATTGTCTACAACCCGGTTAACTACCCGAATCTGGTGGCATTTTTTGATGCGCTGGACGTGACCACCTGCGAAACCGATATGTCCTTTGCTGTTTCCATCAATGGCGGCGAACTCGAATATTCCGGTAGTGGTCTGTCCGGACTACTGGCTCAAAAATCCAACCTGGCCAAACCTCAGTTCTGGTCAATGCTGAAAGATCTGATGCGTTTCTACCGGGAGGCCGATGAGCTATTACAAGCCCCGGAAAACAGTCATATAACACTCGGCCAGATGCTCAAACAGCATAACTACGGCAAAGCATTTATCTACAATCACCTGCTGCCAATGGGGGCTGCTATCTGGTCCGTGCCGGTAGAAAAAATGCTCGAGTATCCCGCCACCAGCTTTCTGCGCTTTTGTCGCAATCACGGACTCAACCAGTTGCGAAACCGCCCCCAGTGGCGAACCGTGGTGAACGGTAGCCGCTGCTACGTGGACAAAATTGCACAACACCTTGGAAATGCCGTGCAGCTAAACACTCGCATACAGTCTGTCACTCGCTACGACGATCACGTGGTGGTGGATGACATGCTAGGCAACAGCGAAACTTACGATGAGGTAGTATTTGCCTGCCATAGTGACCAGGCGCTGAACCTGCTAAGCGATGCCAGCAGGGAAGAAAAATCCCTATTGGGATGTTTTCCCTACCAGAGAAATTTTGCCTACCTCCATCAGGACACCTCGCTGATGCCATTGCGCAAAAAAACCTGGTCCAGCTGGAATTACCTTTCCAGCCAGCGGCAAGATGACACGCGGGTCTCGGTGAGTTACTGGATGAATCGCCTGCAGCCCCTTAACACCGAGCAACCGTTAATAGTGACACTGAACCCCCTGCACATGCCCCGCCAAGGGACGATTATTCGCAGTTTTTTCTATGACCACCCGCTGTTCGGGCAGGCATCACTGGATGCTCAACGTCACCTGTGGTCACTTCAAGGTAAAAACCGCACCTGGTTCTGTGGTGCCTACTTCGGATATGGTTTTCATGAAGATGGCCTGCAGTCGGGACTGGCCGTCGCTGAGGCGCTGGGAGGGGTAATGCGCCCCTGGCAAGTGGATGATCACAATGGTCGGATCATTCTGCCCCCTGACTACGTTGCCCGTCGCGACAGCGCGGAGACACGTCATGCCTGATAGCCTTAACTCTTCGGTTTACCGTGGCCACGTTCTGCACCATCGTTGGCAGCCCAGACGTCACCGCTTTGTCTATCGGGTCTTTTCACTGTTAATCGACCTGGACGAGTTGCCAACACTGCAACAACGTCTGCGCTGGTTATCGATCAACCGTTTCAATCTGTTTTCTTTTTACGAAAAAGACCATGGTGCAGGCACCCCCGGGTTGAAGAACCATATCTACCAGCTGCTTAAAACGCGGGGTTACCCGGAAGCTTGCGGGAAGATTCAGCTACTCTGCTACCCGAGGATACTGGGATATGTGTTCAATCCGCTGAGTGTTTATTTCTGCTACGACAACCAACAACAGCTGCGCGTCATTATTTATGAGGTGACCAACACCTTCGGCCAGCGTCATTGTTACCTGCTATCCGTAGAAGCATCCAGCAAGGATTCTTGGGTCAGGCAACAGAGCGATAAACAAATGTATGTCAGTCCCTTTATGCCCATGGACAGCCATTATCGCTTCCGAATTCTCCCCCCGGACGGCGAACGCCTCGCAGTTTGTATCTATCAGGAACAATCCGCACCGGATGATCGTGAAGCCCACAAATTGTTTGCCAGTTTTAACGGCACCCACCATCCATTAACTAATAGAAGTCTACTGGCGCTCTTTATCCGCTACCCGCTCATGACCCTGAAAGTCATTGGCGGCATTCATTGGGAAGCCCTGAGGTTGTGGATGAAGGGACTGAAACTCCAACCGGGACATGAGCACCCCGACACCAACGCCATCAGCTGGCGAGACCAACAAGGAGATATGCACCATGAAAAGTTCTGAGCTGACTGTGACGGGTATGATTCCAGAATCAGGCAAACGTCCAGACTCTATCGAATCCTTGCTGGTTGGCCATTTAGCGTCACGACTGGACAGTTGCCAGGGACAATTGACGTTGCAATTCCCCAGCGGTTTTCGCAAGCGCTTTGGAAACGGGTCTCCCCAGGTTGAAGTGAGGTTGCAATCATTGCGACCTTTGTTGCGACTTTTTCTGGGCGGCACCAATGGCTGGTCAGACAGCTATCTTCAAGGTGAATGGCACAGCAGCGACCTGACCGCACTGGTTCGGTGGGCCCTGCTCAATGAACAACACCTCGGTAACGTTGCCTCTGCGCGCTGGTTCAATAACCTGATATACAACATTTACCACTGGTGTCACCCCAATTCCCGCAGTGGAAGCCGTCGCAATATTGCCGCTCACTACGATCTCGGCAACAGCTTCTATGCACACTGGCTAGATCCGGGCATGACTTACTCTTCAGCCCTGTTCGATTCTGACGGGACCAGCCTCGAAGATGCCCAGACCCTGAAATACAGCCGGATTATGGAGCTGTTGGCACCACAATCCGGTGATGACATTCTGGAAATCGGTTGCGGTTGGGGAGAGTTTGCACGGCAGTTGCTGGAGACCCATGACGTCAGTGTTCACGGTGTCACGCTTTCTAAAGAACAACTGCAATGGGCGCAAGACAAGTTACACACGGCTGGTCTGGAACAACGGGCGGACATTACCCTCACGGATTATCGTGATATCCGGCAGCAGTATGATGGCGTGGTTTCCATCGAAATGTTTGAGGCCGTCGGCCAAGCCCATTGGGATACCTTTTTCACCCAGTTGAAAGGCATGCTGAAACCTGGCGGTCGGGCGGTTCTACAGATCATCACCATTGATGACGATCGTTTTGCCGGATATTCCAGACAGGCTGATTTTATCCAGCGCCATGTCTTTCCCGGTGGCATGTTGCCCAGTGTGGCGATCCTCAAGGAAAAATGCTCTCAGCATGGCTTTCGCCTAGCCCACCAACAAATGTTCGGCAAAGACTATGCCCGAACCCTGGCCTGCTGGCGTGACGCGTTTGAAAACACATGGCCGGAAATCACCAAACTAGGTTTTGACGAACGTTTCTACCGTCTGTGGCGTTACTACCTAAGTTATTGTGAAGGTGGTTTTGAAGAAGGCGCTATCGATGTGGGGTTGTTTGTTCTGGAACACGACGAGGCCTGAATGCGCGGCTACTCTTTTAACCACGATAGGCTGTACGTTTTTTCAACCAGCCCATTAAGCGCCCAATAAGGGGTATGCGCCCATACACCGCTGCGCTATCCCAGAAGTCCTGGTGTCGTGCCACTCGACCATTGTCCGCTAAGACCAAACGGCTCGTACCCTGAAAAGCAAACTGGCCAGTGAGTTTGCTGCTGGCACTATAGGTCCAGTAAAGATGGGCAACCATGCCTTCCCGAGAAACCTCGTGCACCGTAAAGTGAATATCATCGAGGCGATCAAACATCTCATTGAGCAACGCCAGATAGTGATCAGCGCCAGTGATATCGTTGAAAGGGTCACTGAAATGAATGTCATCGCAGACCAGGTCCCGCAGTTGCCCGAGGTTGGCTGGGGATAACGTCTCGAGATGTGCGATGTAATGATCCAATGAGCTCATGACATGTTTCCAGAATGACTCTGTCAGCACCCTACCAGCTATTCCGGCCAGGTGAAACTCGAAACATACCCATGAAAAAGGCCAGCCCGATGGCTGGCCGGTTGTGAACAGATCAGGGTTACTTCAATGTCATTTTATCCCTGTTCTGCTCCATCACTTTTTCACCCACGCCTTTAACTTCCAGCAATTGCTCAAGGCTTGAAAAAGGACCATTGGCTTCACGGTAGGCAACAATGGCCGCCGCACGTTTTTCACCGATGCCGGTTAACATTCCGGACAACTGCTCCGCTGTGGCGGTATTGATGTTGACGGTTTCTGTCTGGGCCATCTCCGATGATGACGTTTCAGCAGCATACGCCAGCTGCCAGACAGGTAGTGACGTGGCAGCAATCAACAATAGAACTTTGATCACGCGAATAAGCGCTTGCATAACGAGCTCCTTGTGCCGAGGCACTTCTGTTATAGATAAGCGGCACCCCATGTGCCGCAGTCCCATTATGACGAAATTTCAGAATTGATGGCAAGAAGAGTGGCAACGGGATCCGAAGCCTGGGTAATCGGGCGGCCAATCACCAGATAACTGCTGCCATTGGCAATAGCATCGGCAGGTGTAACAACACGGCGCTGATCATCCCCCGCTGCGGCTGCAGGGCGAATACCGGGGGTCACCAGTGTAAAGGTCTCTCCCAATGCCCGTCGCAAGCCCTGTGCTTCCATGGCAGAACAGACCACACCATCCATACCGGATGACTGCGCAAGAGATGCCAAGCGCAATACCTGCTCCTCGGGGCTGCATTGAATGCCAATCTCAGCCAGGTCTTCTTCGGCAAAACTGGTCAATACCGTGACAGCGATCAACAGCATGTTACTGTTAGTCTGCTCCAGTACTTCTCGGGCGCCTTCCATCATGCGCCGCCCCCCCGATGCATGGACATCTGTCATCCATACACCCATATCTGCCGCTACTCTTATGGCTTTGGCAACAGTGTTGGGAATATCGTGATACTTGAGGTCAAGAAAGACGTCATATCCCCGGCCTACAAGGCCGGAGACAAATTCCGGACCGGATTGTGTAAACAGCTCCTTACCCACCTTCAGCTTGCAGAGTTCAGGGGACACACTATCCACAAACTTCTGTGCCGATGCGGCCGAGTTGTAATCCAGAGCAACAATTACTTTACTGTCGTTATTCATTGATTATCTCGTCATTTTCGTAATATCCGGGTGTACTACTCACCCTCAATTCCCCTCAGCGGGCGAACGGTTTCCCAATGCTGGCACTGGGGACAGAGCCAGTGCAAGTGCGAACCTTTGAATCCACATTGTATGCAGCGGTATGCCGGACTCCTCTCGATCAGCGCACTCAAAGTATGTTTGAACAGTTCAAGATGGCGACCGACGGCGCCCTCCGAGGGCCAATAGAACCCCAATAGCGCATTTAACCCTTTCAGAGATGGGTGACGCTCCAGGTAATCCCCCAGAAAACTGATCGCAGCCTCATCGCCCTGCTGTACCCCGATCTCTTCAGCCACCATGTTCAGGAGACTGGCACTGGGATACTTTTCCAGCCAACTGGATAACTGGCGAAGCAGGCCCGACTTATCCTCTAGAGCCTGATAACAGTTCCTGACAGGCGACAATATTTCGGTCAGGAACTCCGGCTGCTGGTCCGGTACTGCCAGATACCGCTTCAATGCCAGAGAGTGATTATTGGCAAGTCCTTCCAGCTTGCCCCATAACATACTGGCACGCGATGAATTGCGGTTGAACTTGAGTGCCGACTTGAGATGACCCCGCGCTTCCAGTAGGTCTCCTCCTGCCATGGCCCTAAGCGCCAGCTCACAGCAGAAATTGGCCTGCTCTATCCCCAACCCTTCAGGAGTGCGACCAAAACGCTTCTTGTCCATCATGCTAGCTGCACGAATGGCTTTCTCCCACTCCTTTTCATGACGGTAGATATCTATCAGATGAAGTAACGAAGACTGTCTGAATCCACCGCTTTCATCATCCACCAGGTCAAGAAACAACCGCTCTGCTCGGTCAAACAGACCGGCTTTTAAAAAGTCTCGACCCAGCTCCAGGCGGGCCTGCCGCAGCTGCTGGCCAGTGAGGTTGGGACGGGATAATAGATTCTGGTGAACACGGATCGCGCGCTCCGTCTCTCCCCGCTGTCGCATGATATTGCCCAGCGCCAGGTGAGTTTCAAGGGTCGCAGGAGTCACATCAACCGAACGGATAAAGGTAACAATGGCCTGGTCCGGTTGTTCATTTAACAGGAAGTTGATGCCCTGAAAATAGTGCTGGGCAAGCTGACTACTGGCCTCCTTAGCACGGCCCCTACGTACACCGTAGAGGTACCCTGCATACCAGCAAAGTGCGGATAACAGAATAAGGGGAACAGCATACGTGAGTTCGTACATCGGGTACGGATGGGCCTATGGATTTTCTTGGGTCTTGACCAGGCGCTGTTTCGTCAATTGCTTGTTTAACCGGTAGGCACGCCGCTTAACACGCAACAGTGCGGGCAGGCTGACAATAATACCCAGTAGGCATCCTACAGATACCGCCAGCAACAACCACAAGCCGGATGGCATCGGGCCCAGGGAATATCCCAAAAGCACCATGGAAATAGGTTCCGGGTTGGCGAGCACTATCGACAAGCCAAGAAGTATAGCTAACACGCAGACAAGCAATATCCAGAGTTTTTTCAGCAGTGCCATAACGTCCTCATAAAAAAACGGCAAGTACGAAGCCTTGCCGTTTATTGTAACCAAACTCTCGAGATTCAGCCCCGGTTATTGTAAGGCAGAACACCTATGCTCAACTTGTCAGGCTGTCGTTTACCCGTTCGCGCAATTCCTTGCCTGGCTTAAAGTACGGCACATACTTGCCGGACAGCTTCACAGAGTCACCGGTTTTAGGGTTTCTTCCCACTCTGGGTGCCCGGTAATGCAGGCAAAAACTGCCGAAACCCCGAATTTCAATACGGTCGTTATTAACCAGCGCCTGGGTCATACGTTCAAGGATCATTTTCACTGCCAACTCCACATCTTTGGGAGGCAACTGATCCTGCTGACTGACAATATGGTCAATTAATTCTGATTTTGTCATAACTACCTGAGTTTAAAGTAGAAAGGGGTAATGTTTCCATTACCCCTATCTAACCATTACTTCTCTTTCGTGTCCATCTGTGCCTTGATCAAATCACCGATAGTCGTCGGCGCGATGTTATCGGCCTCTGATTTACGGTGCTCTTTGATCGCAGCCTTCTCTTCAGCAACGTCTTTAGCTTTCACGGAAAGATTGATAGCGCGGTTCTTGCGATCCACGTTAACGATCTTCGCTTCCACTTCGTCACCAACATTCAGGACATTACGGGCATCTTCAACTTTGTCACGAGACAGCTCGGAAGCCTTCAGCTGGCCTTCCACTTCGCCACTGAGAGTAATGGTTGCGCTCTTGGCATCCACTTCTTTCACGATACCGGTCACGATTGTGCCCTTGTCATTCTCAGCAACATAGCTGGAGAACGGATCGTCAGACAGTTGTTTCATACCCAGTGAAATACGCTCTCTTTCCGGATCAATGGAAAGAATAACGGTTTCCACTTCATCGCCTTTCTTGAAGTTGCGTACTGCATCTTCACCGGTTTCGTTCCAGGAGATGTCGGACAGGTGAACCAGACCATCGATGCCACCGTTCAGACCGATAAAGATACCGAAGTCAGTGATGGACTTGATGTTACCGGCGATTTTCTCACCTTTGCTGTGCAGTGAAGCAAACTCATCCCAAGGATTAACATGACACTGTTTGATACCCAGGGAGATACGACGACGCTCTTCGTCGATATCGAGAACCATGACATCAACTTCATCGCCCAGCTGAACCACTTTGGAGGGGTGGATGTTCTTGTTGGTCCAGTCCATTTCAGACACGTGAACCAGACCTTCCACACCATCTTCCAACTCGGCAAAACAGCCGTAATCAGTCAGGTTGGTAACCACAGCCTTAACGCGGGCACCTTCAGGGTAACGACCGGAGATATCAGCCCAGGGATCTTCACCCATTTGTTTCATACCCAGAGATACGCGGCTGCGCTCACGGTCATACTTGAGTACTTTCACATCAATTTCGTCACCGACATTGACGATCTCGCTGGGATGCTTGATGCGCTTCCAGGACATGTCAGTGATGTGCAGCAGACCATCGATACCACCCAGGTCTACAAAGGCACCGTAGTCGGTGAGGTTCTTGACGATAC
>JALRJN010000120.1 GCA_023261185.1 Porticoccus sp. | reverse complement strand
AAGGTCTGGGACGTAATATCCTGAATCACATTCATGGTTCGTGAGACATGACCCGCGGTAGTCGCCTGGTGTTTGGCCGCAGTGGAGATATCCTGAATCAATTCCGCCAGATCAGCAGATACGGCTTCAATCTCTTCCAATGCCACACCCGCCGCATGGGCGCGTTCAGCACCTTTCACCACTTCAGCGGTGGTCTGCTCCATCGAGCTCACAGCTTCGTTGGTATCCGTTTGAATGGTCTTCACTAGCGAGGCAATCTGCTTGGTTGCTCCTGCGGAGCGTTCCGCCAGTCGTTGCACTTCATCCGCAACCACCGCAAAACCCCGGCCGGCATCACCCGCCATGGAGGCCTGGATCGCAGCATTCAATGCGAGGATGTTGGTCTGATCGGCAATGTCATTGATCAACGATACGATGTCGCCAATTTCCTGGGAGCTTTCACCCAGGCGCTTGATGCGTTTGGATGTATCCTGAATCTGCTCACGAATGGTATCCATACCGCCAATGGTGTTTTGCACCACGCCGGCGCCTTTCTTGGCGATGGATACCGATTTTTCCGCCACGTTGGCAGACTCTGCAGAGTTGGATGACACCTGGTCGATGGTGACGGCCATTTCATTAATGGCCGCTGAAGCACCGGCTATTTCCTGCGCCTGATGCTCGGATGCTTCGGCCAGTTGCAACGCTGTGGCACGTGTTTCGTTGGCAGCAGCAGACACGTTTTCGGACGTGTCCTGGATCTGCGCCACAAGAATCCGCAGCTGGTCGATGGCGTAGTTGATAGAGTCCGCGATGGCACCGGTAAAGTCTTCGGTCACCGTGGCATGACTGGTCAGGTCACCTTCACCGAGACCGGCGATTTCATCCAGCAAGCGAAGAATGGCCTGCTGGTTTTGCTCGTTGTCCGTGGCCGAATCCCGCAGACGACGACGGGTCTCAGCAGAATTTTTAAAGGCCATCAGGGTCAACAGCAGAATACCGAACACACCCGCATACAGGGCTGTGGTGTAGCTCAGGTCACGGGTTTCCGGCAGTTTAGCAATGGTGTCGGACATCTCACTGAGTTGCTCCTGCAGCTGTGGTGACTTGTCCAGGATGGTATTGGTGGCCTTGATGGCATTAAACAGTGCCGGGGTGGCATCAAAAATCTCCTGCATCGAGGTGCTGACAAAACCGAACTGTTCGGTGATCTGTTCAAGGCTGGTCCTGACTGCAGGGACCGTGACACGGCTAAGCCCCATGGTGGCATCGCCGTTTTTCATCGCATCCAGCACCTGGCCGAACAGCTTGATATCCCGGGAGAACTGTTCAGCCGCTCTCTCCGCATCCGCACCACCCGCCAGCATACGATCGACGTTGCGACCAATACGCTCGGCCCGCCAAGACTGGGCTTGGGCAAAAGCTGACTGAGAGGCAGGGGCAGCATTGGCCAGGAGCAATTCAACAACCTTGGTATGTTCCTGCTGCAGGTCCGGCAAGGTGCGGTTCAGGGTTTTGGCAACCTGGTTGAGGAAGATAACCGGCTGTTTATTATCAATAATGATCTGGGCATTGCTATGAGCCTGGAACCAGGCGTCCTGCAAATGGCTCAACTGGGCACCCTCTACCTCACCCTCGAGGTTGTGGTTCAACTGATTCCAGCTGCCTTTCATCTGATCCACCAGGTTCTGCAGCTCGCCAAATGCGGCCTCATCACCTGAAGCGGATGCCTTGGACAGGGTCACCAACCGATAGGACTGGGCGCGCAACTCGGACATCAGTTGCAGACTCTCCTGATCTTTCGACGTCTGTTTGAAAACCAGCAATAGGTTAAACCCGAGAAAGGCCACGACGGCGATCAACGCCACTGTCAACAGCGTGATCGATGAACTGGTCTTTGATTTCTTGTTAGAGGTCATGTCTATATCACTCCGGGCAATTCATCACCACGCCGCTTGGTGGTGTACATGCCGATTACAATTCGATTGCAGTCTAAGCTGCCACCGCCATAAAACGAGGGTCACTCAGAAGCGGTCCCAGCCGCAGCAATACCCAGGTACTGTCCGGCTGCACAAAACTGCCCTCTGCATAAAGCACCACTGGCTCGGGAACCAATGCTGCCCGACGGGTAAAGGTGTCCACCTTGAAGTGCCGCATTCCATGCACCTGATCTACCGCCAGCCCCAGAAAAACACCGAACATCTCGATCACAATGACGCGCTGGGTTTTCGTTGTTCCGGATAATTGACTGCCAAGAAATGCCGCCAGGTTGATAATCGGCAACAACCGGCCCCGCAGGTTTGCCATACCCATCACCCAGGGCTTCACCCTTGGCAGCGAGGTGTACTGTGGCATTTCGATAATTTCGACCAGTTCTTCCAGAGGCATGGCCAAGTTGTGACCGAGCAGTGAAAAACACACCACCTTGCGCGTTGCGACAATATCCTGTTGGGCGGGAAGGCTTCTAGCATTTTCAGCATAACGCTGGGCAAGTGAAACCAACACCTTGAACGGCGTGCGCTGATTTGTCATGGCCAGACAGTGACTAACATTTAGCTGATCACTTCCTTGAGAACACTGATCAGGCTTTTTTCACTGACAGGTTTGGTCAGGTAGGCTTTGGCCCCCTGACGCATACCCCATACCTTATCGGTATCCTGATCTTTGGTGGTAACAATAATCACGGGAATATGCTCGGTTTCACTCGCCTTGCTTAATTGCCGCGTGGTTTGAAAACCGTTCACTCCCGGCAAGACAATATCCATGAGAATGGCATCCGGCTGTTCTTTTGCTGCCAGCACCAGGCCATCCTCTCCGCTTATGGCCGCCAGTACCTCGTAGCCATTTTTTTGCAACAGACCCGCAAGTTGATGGGTTTCTGTTGGTGAATCATCAACGATCAATATTCTCGCCATCTGTCCCCCCGGCTGGACTATCCATGCTTTCCGGCACTTCATCAGCTGCCTCGCTATTGGAGAACCTGTCCAACGCTTCAAACAACTCTGTTTTACTAAAAGGTTTAGTCAGGTAATCGTCTGCCCCCACAATACGGCCTTTGGCTTTATCAAAAAGACCGTCCTTACTTGAAAGCATGATTACCGGAATATGTTTAAACTGGCTGTTGTTCTTGATCAGGGCGCAGGTCTGATAACCATCCAATCGCGGCATCATGATATCCACGAAAATAACGCTGGGTATGTTGTCGGCAATTTTGGAAAGTGAATCGAAACCGTCAATGGCGGTGATAACTTCACACCCGGCCTTACTGAGGAGGGTTTCCGCAGTCCGACGTATGGTATTACTGTCATCAATGACCATGACTTTCAAACCACTGTATTGTTCTTCCATTGCTGCTTGCCCCGTTATGTTGTGAATACGCCAGCCTTTCAAAAAAGGCAGTGGATTATGTAACACAATCACTTGGTTTTATCTATAACAGCCCGCCGCCATAAAACACTGAACACAGTTTTTACGTTTGGCAGTTGCGCTTGCACACCGGTGCCCTTACCTTTAGTCGATAAATCCGCCACTGCTTTGACATCTTATAGAACAAGTCCTTTTTCGTGGCGTGACAAAGGTAACAGTTATGACGAGAACTCTTGGGGTTGTGATGGACCCCATCGAAAAAATCAACCCGAAGAAGGACACCACACTGGTGCTGCTGCTGGCTGCCCAACAACAGGGCTGGCAGTTGATGTACATGGAACAGTCCTGGCTGGCCATCGAGAATGGCGAAGCCACTGCCAGCATGGCACCTCTGGAGGTGTATGACGACCCTGAAAGCTGGTTCAAGCTCGATGAGCGCCGCCAGGAGCCACTGGCTTCTCTCGACGCCATCATCATGCGCAAAGACCCGCCGTTTGACAGCGAGTATATCTACACCACTTACATTCTTGAGGCGGCTGAAAGGCTCGGCACACTGGTGGTCAACAAACCCCAGAGTCTCAGGGACTGCAACGAGAAAGTATTTGCCACCCTGTTTCCGGAGTGTTCTCCCCCGCTGCTGGTAAGCCGTGACCCAAAACAACTAAAGGCATTTCGCCAACTGCATGACGATGTGGTCTACAAGCCCCTCGACGGCATGGGCGGTACGGCCGTTTTTCGAGTGCGCCCCGACGACCCCAATCTCAGTGTGATTATCGAGATGCTCACGCAACACGGTCAGCAAACCATCATGGCGCAAAAGTTTATTCCCGATATCAGCAACGGCGATAAACGTATCCTGATGGTGGACGGCGAACCCATCCCCTACTGCCTGGCCCGCATCCCAGCAAAAGGCGAACTGCGCGGCAACCTGGCGGCCGGGGGCTCCGGTGTGGTTCGCCCCCTCAGCGATCGCGACCGCTGGATTGCCGCTCAGATCGGTCCTGTCCTGAAAGACAAGGGCATCCTGTTTGCCGGACTCGACGTGATTGGTGACTACCTGACAGAAATCAATATCACCTTGTGTAAAGAACCGAAAGATGTGTGTTAAGAATTGCTTTTCGCTTTCAGTAAGCTTAAGGAGCACAATAAGGAAGCCATTACAGAAATTATAGAGAGTATTGATTTTGGTATTGAACAAGAAAGACTTAAATATTGGCCCGATGATCCACTCCCTGAAAAATTAGAAATCACACATCAAAAAACAACCTTGATTGGCTACCCCGCCCTCGTTGATAGAGGGGAGTGGGTTGATATCTTAGTCTTTGATGATCTAAATGATGCTAAAAACAAAAATAAACAAGGTATTAAAAGATTAGTCTCTATCCAACTCAATGAAAAAATTAAAATCATAAAAAAAGATCAAGTAAGCTTGAGTGAAACTTCAATTAGGTTGGGAAAAATTATTTCAGCTGATGCACTCAAGCAAAATATGATTGAGGTTGTTCTCGATGAAATTTTGAATTCATTTAAGAGTCAAATTCAAACTAAGACTGACTTTGAGCGCCTCATTATTCACGCCCATAAACATTTTTCGAGCTTAATACAAATATTATCGGATGAGCTCATGCTGATTGCTCAATCCTTCCATGATTTGTCTCGAATGAGGTCAAGTATGAACAACCTTCCTAGTAAGGTATTAGAGGATATTGATGAGCAAGTTGAAATCTTGTTACCGCCCTATGAAAAGCCATTATTTAAGTTTGATAGGTTGCAGGATTTTAATCGTTATCTAAAGGGCATTATCATAAGGCTTGATAAGTTTAATCAGCGCCCATCGAAAGATGTGGAATTGATGAGTGAGGTCAATCGTTTAAAAAATAAATGGATTGAAAAGGTGGTTAGGTATGTGGAAAATGACATGGA
>JALRJN010000105.1 GCA_023261185.1 Porticoccus sp. | reverse complement strand
CTGCCGTGAGCCGCTGATCGGCTTCGCTGCGCGAGGTGAGGCCGGTCAGATCAAGCCGCCGCATTGCCTGTGTCAGGTGTGCTTGGCTGTGGCCATAGGCAACCGGCGCGATATCGGCCACGATCAGCCGCCCGATCAACTCGGGCTGCGTCAATGCAAGTTGCATTGCGGCCTTGCCACCCATGGAATGGCCCAGCAGGTGGGCTTTGGGAATGCCGAGGTGGTCCATTAATTCAACAATATCATCGGCCATGGAGGGGTAATCCATTTCCATGGCATGGGGGGATTCACCGTGGTTGCGCAGGTCGACGGAGATCACTTGGTAGTGGTCGATCAGTGCCCGGCCCACCAGCCCAAGATTGCTGAGGGAACCGAACATGCCGTGCATCAGTATTACCGGTTCTCCGGCACCCTGTATCTGGTAGTTCAACTTCACGGTAAAAGCCCCTTGTTGTGCAGCGGATGATTATAACGTTGCGGGGCGGTTACGCGTCGATACCGCTGACGCAGAGGTATTTGATTTCCAGGTAATCGTCGAGGCCATACTTGGAACCTTCCCGCCCCTGACCCGAGTGTTTGACACCGCCAAAAGGCGCCATTTCATTGGAAATAATGCCTTCGTTAATGCCGACAATGCCATATTCGAGCTGTTCTGCTACCCGCCAGATACGGCCGATATCACGGGAGTAGAAGTAAGCGGCCAGGCCGAATTCGGTATCGTTGGCCATCTGGATGGCTTCTTGTTCGCTGTTGAATTTGAACAGCGGGGCCACCGGCCCGAAAATTTCCTCAGTAAATACCCGCATGCTGTTGTTAACGCGGGTCAGGATAGTGGGTTGGACAAAACTGCCCCCCAGTGCATCCAGCCCGCCGCCGGTCATTACCTGGGCACCTTTGGCGACGGCATCGTCGATCAGGTTGCAGACTTTTTCCGCGGCTTTTTTATCCACCAGTGGTCCCAGGGTGACATCGTCCTGATCGCCGGGGCCCACCTGCAGTGCTTTGACGGCGGTGTGAAGTTTCTCGGCAAAGGCATCGTAAACCCCGGCCTGTACCAAAATGCGGTTGGCGCAGACGCAGGTCTGACCGGCATTACGGTATTTGGAGGCCATAGCCCCGGCCACGGCAGCATCCAGATTTGCATCATCAAACACAATAAAGGGTGCATTGCCCCCCAGTTCCATGGAGGTGCGTTTAACGGTGCTGGCACAGGCGGCCATCAGCTGTTTGCCCACCTCGGTGGAACCGGTAAAGGTCACCTTGCGCACCAGTGGATTGGATGTCAGTTCATCACCGATAGCGGCTGTATCACCGGCAGCAATATTAATAAGCCCAGGAGGCGCACCTGCCTGTTCGGCTAGGGCGACCAATGCCAGTGCCGAAAGTGGGGTGGCACTGGCGGGTTTGCAGACCACGGCACAGCCCGCGGCAATCGCCGGTGCCACTTTGCGCGCCAGCATGGCGCTGGGGAAATTCCACGGGGTGATACAAGCGACCACACCCACGGGTTGTTTAATCACCATCAGCCGTTTGTCGCTGGACGGGGAGGGTATCAGATCGCCGTATATGCGTTTGGCCTCCTCAGCAAACCACTCCAGAAAATTGGCGCCGTAGGTTATTTCATTGCGGGCTTCCGCCAGGGGTTTGCCCTGTTCGGCGGTGAGAATTCTGGCGAGGTCTTCGCGGTTTTCCAGCAGCAGGTTGTACCAGTCGCGTAGAAAGGCGGCGCGTTCCTTGGCAGTGGTTTTTGCCCATTGCTGTTGGGCGCGATGTGCGGCGTCCACCATTTGTGCGGCTTCGGTTGCACCGCAGTAAGCCACTTCACTGATTAGTGTGCCATCAGCGGGGTTGTGGACGGGGAATGTTTCGCCACTTTTGGCGAATACCCATTGCCCGTCAATATGGGCCAAGTTTCTCAGTAAGTCGGGATTATTCAGTGTTAGGGTCATAGGGTAAGCCTAGTAGAGCCTGCAGGCAGAGGACAAGTCCCTGAAAGTGTAATGCGGATAGTGAGCAAAGGGGTATAGGGGAGCGGAAACCGCCAGTCCTTTTCCCAGCACAAGAATAGCCTGGTGCAATTGGCCGAGGTGATCCGTTTTCTGATTCAGTAGGTATAAACAGCGGCTAAATACGTTGTTGGCAAGATCGATATTAAGAATTGAACGAGGCAAGAAAAATAACTGGTTTCTCAATAGATCGTTCTGGAGGCCGTTATGGGCTTTTACTTGCTAGGGAGCTCGGTACTAAGGCTCATGATGTGGTCGCTGATTTCTGCGCGTTGTTCCTCGGAAAGATTTTGCCAGGCGTGGGCGAGATCATGATCGAAAGGTTGGCTGATGGTTTTATCTCCACCAAGCCACAACCATTCTGCACAGACGCCCAGGGCCCTGGCAATTGCAAAAATAGCGGATGTAGATCGAGATTGCCCGCTTTCCAGCTTCGAGATCATCTGCTGGGTCAAGCGGGTTTCGGTGGCTAGTTGGGCCTGAGAGAGGCCCGCTTGCTGCCGGGTGGTTCTGATGCGATACGCCATGTCATTCATGGCGAGCAATATTACAACATATGTTGTAAATGTGTAGACAACCATAGTTGTAGTGCGACTTGGTTCGCGTTATTGTTTTCCTAAGATCAGGGAGTGAAATGGATGACCCCAATAGAAGCCTTGCAATCAGTTGTAGAAGCATTGGGTGGGCAAACAGCTTTGGCCAGAGCCCTGTCACAACAAACCGGACGAAGTGTTCGTCAACAACATATTTGGAACTGGTTGAATCGAGATGGCGGTATACCTCCTGCCTATGCGCCGCTTATTGTTAAACTGTGCGAGAAGCGGGGGTTGCACATAACCTGTGCCTTACTCTGTCCGGCCTTTTACCCAGATGCCTGATACTACTCGGCGGAGGCTTTAAATCAGGGTAAAGTCTTTATACTTGTGCAGATGCTCCACCAGACGGGGGGCATGATTAATCGGTGCGAGTAGACTGTGTTTTTAGGCCTATACAACAAGTTGAAATAATAAAATTGAGAAAATAGCCGAATGAAAAAATTGGCGGGTAAAGTCGCGCTGGTCACCGGCGCGGGTCGAGGAATAGGTCGAGAGATCGCTCTGAAGCTGGCCGCCGAGGGCTGCAATCTGGTGGTGAATGATCTGGACGGTGAGCTGCTGGCTCAATTAACCGCGGATGCAGAAGCTTTGGGAAGTCAGGTGGTTACTGTGATAGGGAGTGTCACCGAACCGGATTTTGGCACCCGATTCGTCAAACAGGCCGTGGATGCTTTTGATGGTCTGGATATCGTCATCAATAACGCCGGTTACACCTGGGATAACGTGATCCAGAAAATGGACGACGAGCAGTGGTACGCCATGATCGATGTTCACATGACTGCCCCTTTCCGTATCCTCAAAGCTGCTCAGCCCTATATCAAGTCTTACCATGCGCTTGAATCAGAGGCCGGACGCGAGGTGTTCCGCAAGGTGGTCAACATTTCTTCGGTGTCGGGATTGGGCGGTAATGCCGGGCAGCTGGCCTATTCGGCGGCCAAGGCTGGGGTGGTTGGCATGACTAAAACCCTCTGTAAAGAATGGGGCCGCTTCAAGGTGAATGTTAATACCGTGGCTTTCGGCTTTATTCAGACACGTCTCACAGGCGCTGCCAGTGATGAGCCAACCATTAATATTGAGGGCAAGGACATTCGGGTTGGGGTCAGTGACCAGATCCGCGACCTGATGACAGACCTGATTCCTCTGGGCCGCCCCGGAACACCCAAAGAAGCCGCCGATGCCGTATTTCTTTTTTGCCTGCCGGAATCCAACTACATCAGTGGGCAGACGATCGTTGTGGGTGGCGGGCTTGAGCTCTAGTTATCAGCCCCGGTGGTATTTGCAATAATTTCTTGGGGATAACCCCGTCCACTGCTTAAAGGCCCGGGTAAATGAGCGCGGTTCTTCAAAGCCGACAATATCCGATACTTCATCCACAGAGAGGTTGTCATTGACCAGCTTGTCGATGGCCACCTCGCGCCGAATATTGTCCTTGATTTTCTGGTAGCTGGTGCCTTCCCGCTGTAAGCGGCGATAAAGGGTCAGCGGCAGTACGCCCATCTGTCGTGCCAGTTCTTCCGTTTTGGGAAAAACAAGACGTGAGTGATTAAAGCGTAACAGCATCCGTTCAATCTGGGCTTCCAGGCTGTTGTCTTCGCCGGGGATGGTCATGATGTCGGCAGGGTTGTTGGCCAGAAACGTTTCCAGTTCGCGGTTGGTTCTTACCAGGGGTTTGTCCAGGTACTGCTGGTCAAACAGCAAACCGTTGCCGGGTTGGTTAAACAGTACGTTGCCGGGAAACATGATGCGCAGTTCGTTGCGGTGTTCCGGTGCTGCATGGATAAAGCGGGTTTCCCGAAGCCGGATCGCCTCACCGATATACCAGCTCGGGAAGCGGTGCCAGATAACCAGCAGAAACTCGGTGAGAAAATGGTCGCTGTCCAGCGTCGGCTGCCTCAGGGCAATATTCAGGCAGACACTGGTGTCTGTGTAATCCAGCTGCATGTGGATTTCATCGGTGATCAGGTTGTAGAACTCCACCACCTTTTCCAGCATTTCACCCAGGGTTTTGCAGTGCCTGACCAGGTCGCAGACCATGGCAAAAACACCGTATTTACAGGGGCGGGCAGTGAAGCCCATGAACTCGTCGTTAAGTTGCTGCTGCACCAAGCGGAACAGACGGGCGACCTGGTCGGTGTGTACGCGATCTGTGGAGCCTTCAACGATGGCCGGGTTAATGCCGGCTCTGGCCAGCAATACGTGGTGGTCTTGTTGCTTGCGCTGGATGCCGAGCAGACTGGATGCAACATGATGGTGTGAAATGGTAGCGATGACGAGTCTCTGCTATGTATGGTGAGTTTGGGGTATAGGGTAGCAAAAATATCTGGGTTTATTCAGAAATAATGAAATATTTTGTGAGTTTTGCCGAATTATTTTGCCCTTGTTTCAACCTGTATGCTCCGTCATAGTGCACTCCCACCTCAATAGCGCTCGGCTAAAAAGCGCATTTTGGTGGCAGTCAGAGCCCATTTGTGGTGCCTGGCGGGAAATTCAGCTATACCCAACTATATCGAAAAAAGCAGCCACCCTTATTAAGGTAGATAAGGTAGCGCTGGGTTGAGTTTACTTGAGGCAGCTTTCCATGACCGATCATTCAAAACCATCTTTAAGCGACTGGGCCAATCTGGCCAGTAAAGAAACCAAAGGCAAGTCGCCGGAAGATATGGTGTGGCAGACCCCAGAGGGCATTGCCGTCAAGCCAATCTACACAGCGGAAGACGTCGCTGATCTGGATTACCAGGACAATCTCCCCGGTTTTGCCCCCTTCAAGCGAGGACCCAAGGCAACCATGTATGCGGGGCGTCCCTGGACGGTGCGCCAGTACGCCGGTTTTTCCACAGCGGAAGCTTCCAATGCCTTTTATCGTCGCAACCTGGCGGCTGGACAACAGGGGCTGTCTGTTGCCTTTGACCTGGCGACCCACCGTGGTTACGACTCTGACCATGAGCGCGTAGTCGGCGATGTCGGTAAAGCCGGTGTGGCTATTGATTCCGTCGAAGATATGAAAATCCTTTTTGACGGCATACCCCTCGACAAGGTATCCGTTTCCATGACCATGAACGGCGCGGTGCTGCCGGTGATGGCCAATTACATTGTTGCTGCGGAAGAACAAGGGGTTACCCCGGACAAATTGGCGGGCACCCTGCAGAATGACATTCTCAAGGAATTCATGGTCCGCAATACCTACATTTATCCGCCTGCGCCCTCCATGCGCATTGTTGCCGACATCATCGGCTACACCGCGGAAAATATGCCCAAGTTCAACTCCATTTCCATTTCCGGCTACCACATGCAGGAAGCCGGTGCGACTAATGTTCAGGAATTGGCTTATACCATTGCCGACGGCATTGAATACGTTCGCACCGCCATTGCCAGCGGTCTGGATGTCGATAAATTTGCACCGCGACTGTCGTTCTTCTTTGCCATTGGCATGAACTTCTTCATGGAGATCGCCAAATTGCGTGCGGCTCGTATCCTGTGGTCGACCCTGATGGAAGAGAAGTTTGCGCCCAAGGATCAGCGCTCACTGATGCTGCGTACCCACTGCCAGACCTCCGGTGTCAGCCTGACCAGTAAAGACCCCTACAACAACGTCATGCGTACCACCATTGAGGCGATGTCTGCGGTGCTGGGTGGTACCCAGTCACTGCACACCAACGCTCTGGATGAGGCGCTGGCGCTGCCCACTGACTTCTCTGCCAGGATCGCCCGTAACACCCAGCTGGTGATTCAGGAAGAAACCGGTATTACCAACGTGGTGGACCCGCTGGCCGGTTCCTACTATGTGGAAAGCCTGACTGATCAGCTGGTCAAGGAAGCCCGCAAACTCATTGATGAAGTTGAGGAAATGGGCGGTATGACCAAAGCCGTTGAGTCCGGTATGCCGAAACTGCGTATCGAACAGGCGGCGGCATTGCGCCAGGCCCGTATCGACCGCGGTGAAGAAGTTATTGTTGGCGTCAACAAATACCAGCTGGCGGAAGAGCCCCCCGTAGATATTCTCGATATCGATAACACGGCAGTTCGCGAATCCCAGGTGGCACGGCTGGAAAAAATCCGTGCCCAGCGTGATAGCGCAGCTTGCGATAAAGCACTGGATGCACTGACAGCAGCCGCGGAATCCGGAGAGGGTAACCTGCTGGCACTAGCTGTGGACGCTGCACGCGCCCGCGCAACCGTAGGTGAAATTTCCATGGCGCTGGAAAAAATCTGGGGTCGTCATCAAGCAGAAACACGCACCATCAGCGGTGTTTACGGTTCTGCTTACGAAGGCGATGAAGATTTTGCCGCCATACAGGCCAGCGTCGCAGAGTTTGCCAGCGAAGCGGGACGTCGTCCGCGCATGTTGGTGGCAAAGATGGGCCAGGATGGCCATGACCGCGGTGCAAAAGTCATTGCCACAGCTTTTGCCGATATCGGTTTTGATGTGGATATCAGCCCCATGTTCCAGACGCCGGAAGAAGCCGCCCGCATGGCGGTGGAGAACGATGTTCACGTGGTTGGTGTGTCTTCTCAGGCCGCCGGACACAAGACGCTTGTGCCTCAACTGATCGCCGCGCTCAAAGAGCAGGGTGCCAGTGAGATCAAGGTGGTGTGTGGTGGCGTGATTCCACCACAGGACTATCAGGCGCTGTATGACGCTGGAGTGGCGGCTGTTTATGGGCCCGGCACCAATATTCCCAAGGCGGCTGCGGAAGTCATAGACCTGCTTAGCCAGCACTAATTCTATTTGCCAGGCAACACTATCCGATCCGGGCGGTGTTGCCTGAAACAACGACAAAAAGATTCAGACACGGCCAGTCCATCCACACTGGCGGTTTAGAAACAGGAGAGCACCATGCACGAAATTATCGAGCAACTGGATGAAAAGCGTGAAAAGGCCCGCATGGGTGGTGGCCAGAAGCGTATTGACGCCCAGCACGCCAAGGGCAAGCTGACAGCGCGCGAGCGTATTGATTTGCTGCTGGACCCCGGTTCTTTTGAAGAGTGGGACATGTTTGTTGAGCACCGTTGCACCGACTTCGGCATGGAAAAAGAGCACACTCCGGGTGATGGTGTTGTGATCGGTTACGGCACCATCAACGGTCGTCTGGTGTTTGTCTTCAGCCAGGACTTTACCGTGTTCGGTGGCTCGCTGTCTGAAACCCACGCGGAAAAAATCTGCAAGCTGATGGATCAGGCCATGAAGGTCGGTGCCCCCGTTATCGGACTGAATGACTCCGGGGGTGCACGTATTCAGGAAGGTGTCGCCTCCCTGGGAGGTTATGCGGATGTGTTCCAGCGCAATGTAATGGCTTCCGGCGTGGTGCCACAAATTTCCATGATCATGGGTCCCTGTGCCGGTGGTGCCGTGTATTCGCCCGCGATCACCGACTTCATCTTTATGGTAAAAGACAGCTCCTATATGTTTGTTACCGGCCCGGAAGTGGTGAAGACCGTGACCCACGAAACGGTTACTGCCGAGCAGCTAGGTGGTGCGGTGACCCACTCCAGCAAATCTGGTGTGGCGGACCTGGCCTTCGAAAACGATGTGGAGGCGCTGGTAAAACTGCGCCGTTTCATCAGTTTCCTTCCCGCCAACAACAAGGAAAAGCCACCTGTCTGGCCTACCGAAGACCCGGCGGATCGGGCTGAAATGTCTCTGGACACGCTGATCCCCGATGATCCGAACAAGCCCTACGACATGAAGGAACTAATCGTGAAGGTCGCGGACGAGGGCGATTTCTTCGAACTGCAACCGGACTACGCCGCCAACCTGGTGATTGGTTTTATCCGTGTTGAAGGCTCTACCGTTGGTGTTGTCGCCAACCAGCCGATGGTTATGGCGGGCTGTCTTGATATCGATGCTTCCAAGAAAGGTGCTCGCTTCATCCGTTTCTGTGATGCCTTCAATATTCCCGTGCTGACCTTTGTGGATGTACCTGGCTTTATGCCAGGCACCAGTCAGGAATACGGTGGCATCATCAAACACGGCGCCAAACTGCTCTACGCCTATGCGGAATGTACTGTGCCGAAAGTCACGGTCATTACCCGCAAGGCCTATGGCGGTGCCTATGACGTGATGTCTTCCAAGCACCTGCGCGGCGATGTGAATTTCGCCTGGCCAACGGCGGAGATCGCGGTGATGGGGCCGAAGGGCGCGGTAGAAATTATTTTCCGGAAGGATATTGGCGATCCCGAGAAAATTGCCGCCCGCGAACTGGAATATCGTGAAAAGTTTGCCAACCCCTTTATCGCAGGCAAACGCGGCTTTATCGACGATGTCATCATGCCGCACCACACGCGCAAGCGGGTGGCGCGTTCACTGTCGATGCTGCGTGAAAAGAAACTCGAAAATCCCTGGCGCAAGCACGGCAACATTCCCCTGTAACAGGCGGATGTTGAATTGACTGCACACATTGGATAACAGAATTTCAAGAAGAAGATCAGATTATGTTTAAGAAGATTCTTGTAGCAAACCGGGGCGAGATCGCCTGTCGAGTATTCCGTACCGCCAAGGCCATGGGTATTGGCACGGTGGCTGTCTTTTCCGATGCCGACCGTGATGCCCTGCACGTCACCATGGCGGATGAAGCCGTTCACATCGGGCCCTCTGCTTCGGCAGAGAGTTATCTGGTGATCGACAAGATTATCGATGCCTGCAAGCAGACTGGTGCTGATGCCGTGCACCCAGGCTATGGTTTCCTGTCAGAAAACAAAACCTTCTGTGAAGCACTGGACGCGGCCGGTATCGCGTTCATTGGCCCCGGTGTTGTGGCGATCGAATCCATGGGTGACAAGATCACCTCCAAACTGATCGCTGAAAAAGCGGGTGTGAATACCATTCCCGGTTATACCGACGTGGTCAAAGATGCCGAGCACGCCGTGGAAATTTCCAACGGCATTGGCTACCCGGTGATGCTGAAAGCCTCTGCCGGCGGTGGCGGTAAAGGTATGCGGGTCGCCTGGAATGAAGAGGAATGTCGCGACGGTTTCGAGCGCGCCACCAATGAAGCCCGTTCCAGCTTTGGTGATGACCGCGTGTTCATTGAGAAATTTATCCAGGAGCCGCGCCACATTGAAATTCAGGTGATGGCGGACAGCCATGGCAACGCCATTTACCTGGGTGAGCGTGAATGTTCCATTCAGCGCCGTCACCAGAAAGTGATTGAAGAGGCGCCATCACCGTTCCTGACCCCGGAAGTGCGCAAGGCCATGGGCGAGCAGGCGATTGCCCTGGCCAAGGCCGTGGACTACAAATCGGCGGGCACAGTGGAATTCATTGCCGACGCCAACATGAATTTCTACTTCCTGGAAATGAATACCCGCCTGCAAGTGGAGCATCCGGTCACTGAATTGGTGACTGGCCAGGATCTGGTGGAGTTGATGATTCGTGTTGCCGCTGGGGAAAAGCTGCCACTGACCCAGGACGAAGTCAAACTCAATGGCTGGGCTATTGAGACCCGCGTTTATGCCGAAGATCCCTTCCGCAACTTCATGCCATCCATTGGTCGTCTGGTGCGTTACAGCCCGCCCACTGGTGAGGGAGTTCGTGTGGATACCGGTGTTTACGAAGGTGGCGAAGTGTCCATGTTCTACGATCCCATGATCGCCAAGCTGATCACCTACGGTAAAGACCGTGAAGAAGCCACTGGGCGTATGGTGGATGCCCTGGACGCCTATTACATACGCGGCGTCAGCCACAACATCAGTTTCCTGAATGCGTTGATGATGCATCCGCGCTTTGTTGCCGGAAAGCTGACGACTAATTTTATTGCCGAGGAGTATCCGGATGGTTTCAGTCCCGACCTGGTGCCCCAGGATGATCCCGCAATTTGTGTGATTGCCGCTGCGGTGATTAACAAGAAATTCCGTGATCGTTGCGCCAAGATTTCCGGCCAGTTGCCCAGCCATGAATACCGCCCTTCCAATGACTGGATCGTGATGACTGATAACGGCGAGGCCAATTTCAGCGTATCCGTCGATACCACGGTTACTCCTGTGATCGCCCGGACGGAGGGTAAGGAATATCTGGTGGATACCGACTGGAAACTCGGAGAACCGCTGTTTAAGGCCACTATTAACGGCAAGCCGGTCTGTATCCAGGTAGATCGAGATGGCTGGTTGTTCAAGATGTTCCATCGCGGTGCTGAAAAAGAAGTCTACGTGGTCACACCACAGACGGCTGAACTGAGCCAGCACATGCCAATCAAAGAGCCACCGGACCTGTCCAAGTTCCTGATTTCGCCGATGCCTGGCCTGCTGGTGAAACTGAATGTCAAAGTGGGTGACGAAGTTAAGGCCGGTGAAGAGCTGGCTGTGATCGAAGCCATGAAGATGGAGAACAGTCTGCGCGCCATTTCTGATGGTGTGGTCAAAGCCGTGACTGCCGAAGCGGGTGATAGCCTGATGGTGGATCAACCCATCGTCGAATTTGAATAGACTGGAGTGTTTCTGAGGTTGGCAGTGGTTTCTCGACAGTTACAATGGCCACTGCCATAACCGGAATGTCGGAGACACCGTTTGCAGATGACCCCGGAAGTACTCGCTGAAAAAATTCGGCAAGGTGATCGTCGAGCTCTGGCCAAGGGTATTACCCTGGTGGAATCGACCCGAGCTGATCACCGGGAGCAGGCTGCCAGCCTGCTGGAACTGTTGATGCCCTATACCGGCAACTCCATCCGGTTGGGTATCTCCGGTGTTCCCGGCGTGGGCAAATCCACCTTTATCGAATCCTTTGGGAATTATGTTATCGAGCAGGGGCACCGGGTTGCCGTGCTGGCGGTCGATCCTACGTCCGCTCTCAGTGGCGGCTCCATTTTGGGTGACAAGACCCGCATGGAAACCCTGTCACGCAATGTAGATGCCTTTATTCGGCCCTCACCCGCAGGGGAGACATTGGGCGGCGTTACTCGCCGCACCCGTGAAACCTTGCTGTTATGCGAAGCGGCCGGCTTTGATGTGATCATTGTGGAAACCGTGGGTGTAGGGCAGTCAGAGACTGCCGTGGCTCAGATGACCGATATGTTCCTGTTACTGCTGTTGCCAGGAGGTGGCGATGAGTTGCAGGGTATCAAACGCGGCATCATGGAGCTTGCCGACCTGATTCTGGTCAACAAGGCCGACGGCGATCAACAGGCTGCGGCCAATCGCACCGTGGCGGATTACCGTATGGCTGTGCACTTTTTGCATCCTCGCAGCAGGCATTGGCAGGTACAGGTGCAACCGCTCTCCGCCCTCAAGGGGCAGGGCGTCAACGAAGTCTGGGAAACCGTGGAAAGTTACCGGAAGGCGTTGAGCGAAGCCGATGAGATCGATGCCCGCCGCGCGGCACAGGCAAGGGCCTGGATGTGGAGTGAAACTGCGGACAGCCTGCTCACGGAGTTAAAGGAAAGCGATTCGGTGAAGGCGCTGGTCCACACGCTGGAGCAGGACGTGACAAATGGAAAACTGCCGGCCACGGTTGCCGCGAAAAAATTAATTGATGCGTTTCGTCACTGAGACGGACGCTGGGTAATAAGCAGGAGAATGAGTCGATGATTGGAAAGCTGAATCACGTTGCCATTGTGGTACCCGACCTGGATAAGGCGGTTGCCACTTATCGGGATGCCCTGGGCGCCAAAGTATCGGACGCCACGGATTTGCCCGAACACGGTGTCAGGGTTGTGTTTGTGGAGCTGCCCAATACCAAGGTTGAACTGTTGCTGCCCATCGGCGAAAACTCACCAGTGGCTAAATTCCTGGAAAAGAATGCGGATGGTGGCATGCACCATATCTGCTATGAAGTGGATGATATTCTCGCTGCCAGGGATAAATTGGTTGCCAGCGGTGCCCGTGTGTTGGGCAATGGTGAGCCAAAGATCGGCGCCCATGGAAAACCCGTGCTGTTCCTGCACCCCAAGGATTTTTGTGGGACATTGGTGGAAATCGAGCAGGTTTAACAAGAGTGATCAAGCCTTGCCAGAGAGATTGAACCGTTTTGTAGTTACCCTCCCTTTTTTGTCTGGTGATGACTGATATAGTCGGCCCCGAAAACATTTTTCAGTAGGCTGTTTGTTTTATTCGATCACCTTGCCGCAGTTAAGCAGGCATTGTGGGTCAAGCAGCTTCTTCAACTGCTCCATCAGTTGGATTTCCACCTCACTGCGGCACAGGTGCAAGTAGGGCTTCTTTTCCAGCCCGATACCGTGCTCTCCCGATATTGATCCACCACGTTGCTGCAATGGGCCGTATACAGCCAATTCCACGGCTTTACGGCGTTCCGGCTGATCGTTGCCCAGTTGCACGGCTACATGCAGGTTCCCGTCCCCTAAGTGTCCCAGGGTGGCGATAAACAGGGAGCTGTCTATTTCACGGATATTTGCTTCCATTTCTTCCAGGTAATTTTCCATCTCACTCAAGGGCAGGCTGATGTCGAACAGGATTATCGGCTGGTAAGGTTGTAGGGAGGGAATGTTATCGCGCACGGCCCACAGCCCCTGTTGCTGATGCTGGCTTTCCGCCAGTACCGCATCACAGATCAGTTCCTGCTCCATGGCTGTTTCCAGTGCTGCCAGAAATTGCTCACGGTCCTGCTGTGCGTCGATGCCGGTACTTTCAAGCAGTATGTAAAAGGGACAATCCACTGACAGCGGCGGTGAAGTTTGTTGTTCACCTCCATAGGCTATGCGGTAATAGCTCTGCCACAGGGTTTCAAATGCCCCGAGTTTTCCCCCCAGGGCACTTTCCATATGATTCAACAATCTCGGCATTTTTGAGAACTGGTCTGTCGCTACCAGGGCCGTGGTGGCGACGGGAAGCCTGGACCTCAAGCGCAGTACTGCACGGGTGACAATCCCCAGCGTGCCCTCGCTGCCGATGAACAGATGTTTGAGATCATACCCTGCATTGTTTTTCAGCATCTGGTTCATACTGCTCAGTATGCGCCCGTCCGCCAGCACGACCTCAAGTCCTAATACTTGCTCGCGAGCCATCCCGTAACGAATAACCTGATTACCACCGGCATTGGTGGCAATGTTTCCACCAATCGTGGCGCTACCTCTGGCACCAAGGTCCAGCGCAAAGAATAGTCCCTCCGACTCGGCGCGTTCCTGAATGTGTTGCAATGGCACTCCGGACTGAACAGTCATGGTGCGGTTACTGTTATCCACCGATTCGATGACCGTCATCCGTTCCATCGATATCACCAGTTCATCACGACTGGTATCGCAGGCATGGGTCATATTGGTGCAACCGCCTTGAGTGACGACCTTTTGTCCCTCAGCGCTGCAGAGCCTCATAATATCGCTGACTTGCTGGGTAGTGGTTGGGCGCAAAATGACGCTAGCCAGACAATCATTATTTCCCCAGCCATCGGTGGTTCGCTGCTCAATACCCTCTGTCACGACTCCCTTGGGGCCAAGCAATTGATATAACTGTTGCAGTAAGTCGGGTGACATATCCTGATGCCTGTTACAGATGTGGTTTTTTATTGTTTTGGTCAGCCAGTATGGTGTACGCGGCTTGCCTTTGCAGCCTGTTAACAGTAGTCACTCTGTCAGAGTCAGGCAACCAGAAGTACAGGATTTACACTTTCCCGTAGGAGGATTGGAGGGCGTCAATAAAGTCGGTGAGCTGGTCCGCGGGCAGGTCATTAATGCCGGCAGCAGCTTCCCGTCCACCACCGGTGGGGAAACGGCGGCAGAGGTCTGCTGCACCCGTGCGGTTGGTGAGGGGTGCCCTGACGCTGACCAGAAAATTGCCATTTGCTTTTTCTGTGAGTACCGAATGGGCGCGATCGGGGTTCAGATTGGCGAGGTCGTTACTGAATACGCCACTGACCCGGCGCGCCCAGGGTTGGTCCGGCAGGATAAATACCGCGCTGTGGGCGTCGGCTTTTTCCGGCTGAACAGACGCAGCGGCGGCCATATCCTGTTTGTAACCCTGCTCGAGACGGGAAAACGCATCGGGGTTTTCAGAAATAAAACCCAGCGGATTTTTGTGGCTGCTTAACAGCTGAAACAGTTCTGCCGGATGAAAATGAAGGTCTTCCAGGGCGGACCCATAGCCGTTGTAATTGATATAGATACCCAGGTGTTTTAACTGTTCAGTATCTGCGGCATTGAGTGACAGAGAGTTCGCCAGCGTTAAAGCACTTTTGTTGAGGTTGTCTCCAAAAGCACCGACAACGGCCCAGTCCGCATGAGCACCTTTAAGGTGGCTGTTTACCAGCAAGCTAGTACAGATTTCAGGTGCTTCATTGATGAGCGTTGTCAGTTTGTCTGAGTCGGGGATTACACCAGGGTAGTGGTGGTCCACATAGAACACCTCGGCCCCTGCTTCTAGTATTTCCGCCAGTGGTTCGCGGTTTTTATCCAGAGAAACATCCAGAACCGTCACGCAGTCACCGGCATCGGCAGTGACATTTTTGAGCAGGGCGATATCCCGCTTGACCCCTGTGACCAGCACACTGTCACAGGGGTTGGCCAGGCGCAGTTGGGTCAGCGCGCAGATGCCATCGGCATCGCCATTAAAAACGTCGATCACTGCCATGTGTCTGCCAATTCGTGGTTTAAGCGTTTTCGGAACGGTAATAGTCCATCAGAATCTGAGCCACTTCAGGGCGGGAGAATTCTGGAGGAGGAGCAATCCCATCGCCAAGCATTTGCCGAACCTTGGTGCCGGAAAGGAGAATGAAATCGTCTTTTTCATGGTCTTCGGCCTCGTTCATCATCACCACGCGGCCCAGCTTTTTGGAAAAGGCGGTGTGATCGGCGCGGAAAATCTGAATATCCAGGGCATCAGCCGGTACTTTGTCATCGAAGATGGTCTGCGCGTCGAAGGCGCCGTAATAATCACCAACGCCAGCGTGATCACGGCCAACAATCAGGTGGGTAGCACCCATATTCTGGCGGAATACGGCGTGTAGTACAGCCTCGCGAGGTCCGGCGTAGAGCATGTCGAAGCCATAACCGGTGACCATGACAGTATTTTTTGGGAAATAGTGTTCAACCATGGTACGGATGCAGGCATCACGCACGGGGGCTGGAATATCGCCTTTCTTCAGCTTGCCGAGCAGCATGTGCACTACGACGCCGTCGGCATCGAGGCGCTCCATGGCCATGCGACAGAGTTCTTCGTGGGCGCGGTGCATCGGGTTGCGGGTCTGGAAGGCAACCACTTTTTCCCAGCCACGCTCGCTGATTTCATTGCGAATTTCCACTGCGGTGCGGAAGGTATCAGGAAAATCATTCTGGAAATAACTGAAGCTCAACACCTGGATATCACCAGAGATCAGGTTGTTGCCCAGCCCGCTGAATGTGGCCACGCCGGGGTGCTCAGGATCCAGTGTGCCAAAAATTTGCTGAGCCATGGACTGGATCTGCTCGTCACTGACGGTTTCGATGGCGGCAATATCCATAATGGCCATCACCGGGTTGCCCTCGGTATTGGGGTCGCGAAGGGCAATGCGCGATGCACCCTGAATAGTGCTGATATCATCGGTCAGGTTGATCACTGGAACCGGCCAGAACAGACCATCTGTGGTGTGCAGGGTTTCTGCCACGCTGAGCGCATCTGCCAGGTTCATGTAGCCGCGGAGAGGGTTAAAGTAACCTGCACCGAGCATCACTGCGTTGGCTGCAGCCGCTGAATTAATCAACAGAGAAGGAAGGCCTTCTGCCTCTTTCAAGAGTTGGTGGTGTTTTTCTGTGTCGTAGACAAAAAGCGGGTTCAATGTGTCTGAGCCGTGTGGCTTGATCACGATGGAGTCTCCTGTGATGTAATGCAATCGAGAGTGTTTGGGCCGATAGCCGGGGCAGTTTAGTCTACTGCCAGCAGTTTGCGGGTTTTCAGGAATTCGATAATGGTGTCGACTTCCTGTTCCAGGGTCATTTCGGCTGTGCGCAAATGAATTTCGGGATTTTCCGGAGCTTCGTAGGGGTCGTCAATACCCGTGAAGTTTTTAATCTCACCGGCCCGGGCTTTTTTATAGAGTCCTTTCGGGTCGCGTTTTTCAGCTTCGGCCAAAGGGCAGTCTACAAAGACTTCAATAAAATCAAAGCCGGCATCTTCGTGGAGCTTACGGACCTGGTCCCGGTCGGCCCGGTAAGGGCTGATAAAACTCGACAGGGAAATGATGCCGGAATCGGCGAACAGTTTCGCCACTTCACCAATACGCCGGATATTTTCCGTGCGGTCTTCGGCGCTGAACCCCAGGTTTTTGTTGATGCCCAGGCGGATGTTATCGCCGTCCAGGCGGTAGGACAGTTTGCCGTGCTCGAAAAGCGTGTTTTCCAGTGCCACAGACACAGTACTTTTGCCACTGCCGGACAGACCGGTAAACCAGAGTGTCGCGCCTTTCTGTCCCATGAGGCGGTTGCGGTCTTCGCGTGTGACTTCTCCGTGGTGCCAATGAACATTTGTAGCGATTTGCTGGGTCATCTGTCAGTCCTTTTGTCGTGGTTTATAGATGTTGTTCTATCCTGGGGGCAAGGAGCCCTGGAGCGTTAGCTCCAGGCACCGTGCGCCAATGTCTTCAATATCGAGACGGGTGTCACGCAGTAACATGACACCCCAGTAATTGCAGAGCCCTATCAATGAGCGGGCACTGAAACGACAGTCGAGCTGGGGGTTCAGGGAGCCATCTTTAACCCCTGCACTGAACAATTGTTCCAGAAGCTCACGGTACCTTGACCCCAGAGTCTTGAGCTGTTCGCGCCGGGTATCTGCCAGATATAGTCGTTGTTCATTGTGAACTTTCATGGCCTCATGGTGTGTTCGATAGCTCGCCAGGTGGGATTGAATCGCCTTGCCAAGTTTGTTGGTAATTGAACCCGGCTGTGTCGCCAGTACCTCCATGCGAGATAGGTAATCCCGCAGTGCAAACAGACAAACCTCTTCCAGCGCTGCTTCCTTACTGTCGAAGTAGTAGTAGAGACTTCCCTGCTGGATACCCATTTCGTTGGCAATATCCTGTGTCGTGGCACCATGAAACCCTTTTTTGGCAAACACCGAGGCAGCAGCAGCGATCGCGCGTTGATGCTGTTGTTGATAGCGGGTTGATGTGGCACGGCTTGTCGTCATTCGATAATTCAAATTCTATAAGGTTATAGAATCTATAAGTGTATAGAAAAATACCAGGAGGTACAGTGAGATTTTGCTACAGGGTTTGGAATTCAGAAACTTTCTGACCCATTCAGGGCCTTATGTCAGCTCAGGGCTGTTTGCTCGCTCAGGGCTGTTTGTCCGCTCAGGGCTGTTTGCTCGCTCAAGGCTGTTTGTCCGCTCAGGGCTGTCTTGGGTTTATGCTTTTTCAGAGACGGGCAAGACATCCACAGACTGTTTGCTGGTGTGTTCGCCATGGGTACGCATCACCCCTTTGATAGGTGCTACATCGGAGTAATCGCGTCCGCGGGCGATCACGACATGATCGCTGCTCGCCATCATGTCATTGGTTGGGTCAAACTCAACCCAGCCCATGTTGCTGCCACACCAGGCCCTTACCCAGGCATGCATGGCATCGGCACCTTCAAGACGATCTTTGCCTTCCGGGGGGATAGTGCGCAGAAAACCGCTGACGTAACCGGCAGGTATACCTATGCCGCGTAGGCAGGCAATCATCACGTGTGAAAAATCCTGGCATACGCCATGACGATTCTGGAAGGCCTCGAGCATGGGCGTTTCCACGGTAGTGGCCTCAGGGTCATAGCGCATGTCTTTATAAAGTGCCTTACCGATGATCTTGATCGCGTCGAGAACGCTGACATCATTGGCCAGCAACTCTTTGGCATATTTGGTGGTTAAGGCTTCTATGGGCACTCTCAGGGA
>JALRJN010000099.1 GCA_023261185.1 Porticoccus sp. | reverse complement strand
CCAGTCTTGCCGGGTAACCTTGCTCTGGCCGGAGCGCCTCTCCATTCATAGAGTAAGCGATCATGCAGTCATCAAAGACTTTTTCAATGGGCAAAGAACGGTTCATTCCTGCCGAGTCTCCACCTTCCGCCAAAACCCATTTTGCTGAGGGTTTTACGCCAACCTCGCGACAAATATCAGAAAGTTTAACTCCGCTATATTGAACATTGTGAACCATCCCAAATGTATATTGGCAACCATCCAATTGCGCACCACGCCACTCCATTCCACCATTTGCAGCGCACTCAAGAAAATGAAATCTATTGGTTTGCGGAAATAGGGCAGCACATCATCCCAGCCCCAGCCCGGCAGGCCCGATTGGCGCCAGCCGTCGTAATCATTGGCCTGACCGCGCAGATAGAGCATGCCGTTGATCGACGAACAGCCCCCCAGCCCCTTGCCCCGTGGGTAAAGCAGGCTGCGCCCGTTCAGCCCAGGTTCGGCCTGGGTGCGCAGGCACCAATCGGTGCGGGGGTTTCCGATGCAGTAAAGATAACCCATCGGGATATGGATCCAGTGGTAGTTATCTTTTCCGCCCGCCTCGAGCAGCAGCACTTTGTGCCCCGCCTCAGACAGCCGTTTCGCCAGCACGCAGCCCGCACTGCCCGCCCCAATGATGATATAATCATGTTCCATGGCGGCGCCCCCCGTTGCCCTGGTTTTGTGCCACTGTTCAACAAAGCGGCCCAAGGTGCAATGCACCTGGGCCCGGCTACAAAGGCAGGGCTGTGGTTTTGAACACGGTGCGCAAGGCGAACGAGGATTGCATCTGCGCCACCCCCGGCAAGCGGGCCAGGTGTTGGCGGTGGATGCGGGCGAAATCTTCGGTGTTTTCGGCCACCACTTTTAAAATGTAATCAGCCGAGCCTGCCATCAGGTGGCATTCCAGCACATCGGGAATACGCGCCACGGCTTTTTCAAAGGCGTCCAGCACCTCGTCCGCCTGGCCCTGCAGGGTGATTTCCACAAAAACAGTTGTTGGCACGCCCAGCTTGCGCGGATCCAGCAGCGCCACGTAATCGCGGATATAGCCATCGCTTTCCAGCCGCTGCACCCTGCGGTGGCAGGCCGAGGGTGACAGGTTGACCGCCTCGCTCAGATCTGCGTTCGAGATACGGCCGCGTTTTTGCAGCACGCCCAAAATCCTGATATCTGTCGGGTCTAGCGCCATTTTCGTAGCTTCCTTCGATAAACTGCAGCTTATGCGCTGAATAATTTCAAAATATGCGCATTTGGCAGGCGAAATTTCCAGGATTCTTCGGGGTACTCCAGATAATGGTGATGCAGAATGTTCCACACCGACAGGCTTTATCGTTGTAGGGACAATACATTTTTCCCCAAGCATGAGCACCACCGACGGCAACCTCCCAACCATGAGCCTCAGCGTGTTGAATAGCGGCCTCAACTTCTTTGTTCGGATGCTTTGCTCGTGCCATGGCTGTTATGATACCGGCCCAGCGCATTGGTTGTCAACTGACAATTTATTGTCACGGCGAGCAGCCTGAGGGTCATCGTCACGCCTGAGAAGCCAGTTGCTCGACGATGTGGTGCTCCGTACTGGATGTGGCTCATTCGGTGCTCTCTCCTTCGGGGTCAAACGCGGCCCTCACTGCCCCGACAATCTGTAAGTGCAGGTCAAAAAATGCCCCGCCTTCTTCGAATATCTGAGGCAACGCTTTGCGTAACTTGTTGCTCACGACCCAGTCTTCCTGGCGCAACGACCGGATGATGCGGTCTGCATCAGTATTTGGCATTTCGACCACGGCTTTCAGTGCCTGCAGTGCAGCATCGTACTGGCGCAACAACTGTGCCTCATTGGC
>JALRJN010000104.1 GCA_023261185.1 Porticoccus sp. | reverse complement strand
GGATGATGGTCTGGGCGATTGTCATTATTGGTGCACTGAGCTTTGTTGTGTGGGCACACCACATGTATGTCAGCGGCATGAATCCTTACTTTGGTTTCTTCTTCGCTACCACTACGCTGATTATTGCAGTGCCAACGGCTCTCAAGGTGTATAACTGGGTGCTCACGCTGTGGCAGGGGAACATTCACCTGACGGTGCCGATGCTGTTCTCGATAGCCTTCCTCCTATTTTTCATCAACGGAGGTATGACAGGGCTGTTTCTGGGTAACGCAACCGTCAGCATGCCGCTCTCAGATACGCTTTTTGTGGTGGCGCACTTCCACATGGTGATGGCAGTAGCGCCCGTCATGGTCGTGTGCGGCGCGATCTATCACTGGTACCCGAAAATTACGGGTCGCTGGTATCACGAGGGAATGGCGCGGTTCCATTTTTGGGTCACTTTTGTTGGCTCATATCTGGTGTTCTTGCCCATGCACTACCTCGGGATCATGGGCGTGCCCCGCCGTTACTTTGAGATTACTGGGACAACCTTCTTGCCTGATTCAGCGCAGAGCGTCAACGCGAGCATCACCATCGCGGCGCTGGTTGTGGGTTTTGCGCAGTTGGTCTTCCTCTATAACCTGATTGTCAGCGCGTTTAATGGCAGGAAGGCGCCGAGTAATCCCTGGAATGCCACGACACTCGAATGGCAGACAGAACACACTCCGCCGGAACACGGCAACTTCGGGAAAGAGCTCCCCTGCGTATATCGATGGGCTTACGACTACAGTGTGCCGGGCATAGAGGATGATTTTATTCCGCAAAATGTCCCACCCAGAAACGCTCAGTCGTGAGGTTACGTAATGAGTAATATCTTTACGGAACAACCCTGGATCGCAGACACCGGCCCGATTGCGCCCGCGCTGTCGGGCGCTCAAATTGCAGTCAATTCAAGGCGGTCTGCCCTGAAGGTGCTGCTCAGCGTAGTCAGCGTGTTCTTCTTGCTGATGATCGTGGCCTATGGCGGCCGGATGCTCTATCAAGACTGGAGACCCACACCACAGATTAACTTGCTGTGGGCCAATACGGGCGTGCTCTTGCTGAGCAGCTTGTGTTTACAGGCGGCGCTCATGTGGGCTCGTGCTGGCAAGGCTGATTGGGTGCGCGGGGCGTTGGTCGGTGCGGCGGTATTGACGATCCTGTTTCTCGTTGGCCAACTCGCCGCATGGCAACAATTGACTGGCATGGTCTTGGGAGATTTTAGCAATCCCTCAGTCGGCTTTTTCTTCATGATCACCGGTATCCACGGGCTACACATGGCCGGGGGTATGGTTGCCTTGAGCAGGGCAATGAGAAAGGCATTCGGTCAGTCCGACGTGAGGAGCATGGAGCACACTGTGTCCAACTGTGCGCTTTACTGGCACTACCTGCTGGGTGTGTGGTTGGTGGTCTTTGGATTGCTGTTCACGGGCAACAATTTCGAGATCCTGTTGCGGATCTGCGGCTTTATTTAAACGGGGGAGACAAGACCATGTCGACAGAGACTATGGCATCAGATTCATTGGAGTTGAAGCCCGGTTTAGCTGGCTTTTTCGATGACTGGAGTTCCGATCAGCGCGCCTTCAAGGGAGTTCCCTGGGGTAAAGCAATGATGTGGATTTTCCTCGTCAGCGATACGTTCATCTTTGGCTGTTTCCTGGCCTCTTACATGACGGTGCGCATGTCCACTTTGGACCCATGGCCCAGTCCAAGCGAGGTGTTTGCGCTAAGTTTCGGTGGTGCGCCGATACCCTTGATCCTGATTGCAATCATGACCTTCGTCCTGATCACTTCAAGCGGGACCATGGCACTTGCAGTCAACTACGGCTACAGAAAGAACAAGTGGGTGACTTTCTGGCTGTTGCTGGCCACTGCGGTGCTTGGCGCAACAGTCGTGGGCATGCAGGTTTTCGAATGGAGTAAGTTGATTTTTGATGAAGGCGTCAGGCCCTGGGGTAACCCAATGGGTGCGGCGCAGTTCGGATCGGTCTTTTTCATGGTTACGGGCTTCCACGGCTTCCACGTGTCTATCGGGGTTATCTTCCTGTTTATCTTCTCCTACAAGGTCGCCAGGGGGCATCTGGACACCCAGAAAGCGGGCTGGTTTACCAAGCGGGGCGGTAACTACGAAGAGATCGAAATACTAGGACTGTATTGGCACTTCGTCGATCTGGTGTGGGTATTTATCTTTGCATTTTTCTAAAAGTTGACATTTTTTCCATTTGGCAGCATGAAGACGTGATGTTTAGTCTGTGATAAAGTTCCTGAAGCTGTGACGTCATTACGCCGTTACTCACACACCTCAGAGATGATTTTCTAATTA